>DAOUBZ010000365.1:0-5089 GCA_034432515.1 Chloroflexaceae bacterium
TGGCCAAAAAGTCTTGACACCCATGTCGAACGTCCTTCAGCCTATCGACCGCTTTCCAATGCGGCCTAGCAAAAACTCTACCCTTGAAAGCAATCCCCCCCCGCCAGGTAGGAAACCGGGCGCCTCTACCTGACGAGGGGGGACCTGGAGATTGCCAGATGCTATTATACGGGCTCGACCACGATCTCGACGACATTCGGATGGTCACCAGTGATCACCGGGTAGAGCCGGGTCGTGGTATAGCGCAGGACGCCGTCTACGGTGATGGTGGCGCGGACGACATAGCGCCCCGCTAGATTGATCGCTGCCGGGTCGTAGCTGATCGTGAAGGGGAAGGGCGCCTGCCGGCCATTGGCGACGATCTGCTGCCGCCCGATGACCGTCGCCGGCGCGTCGGCGCGCGCGATGTCCTCCAGCGTCACCTCGATGAGCGCCTGCGGCGGTAGCGCGATCCGCTCCCGGTAGGTGACCGTGCCGCGCACGGCGGTTGTTTCCTGGCCCACATTATTCTCCAATCCGCGGAACTCGGCGCCTAGCCGCCCGAACAGGATACGGTTGGCCGAGCGTAAATCGGTATGCAACTCGAAGCACCGTACTCGTCGCGGGAGTATACAGCAGCAGCCTGTCAAAACCCTGTCAGGCCTGACCAGTTGCGTTTTGGCCAGTTGCTACTTCGGCGCAGCAGGGCTGATGCAACGATACTGCTGGCAAACCCCGTTTTTCCCACACCGGGTGCGCGGGCGTCACGCCCGCATGCAGGCCGGAAGCCCGCATACCCAGGTTTGCCAGCAGTATCATGCAACGTCCTGGTTTTCGCACCCTTCGATACGGCCGTTCGGCTGAGCCTTCGTCCCGGCGGCTCGCGAGCCTGTCGAGCGGCAGGCCGGGGCTCACGACGAAGCCTGCCGCCCTCGTCCCGGCGGCTCGCGAGCCTGTCGAGCAGCAGGCCGGGACGAAGGCTCAGCATGCGTTCGCGTTCCGACTATGCGCAGGCCCTGTTCGGCGCAGACCTGAGCTTGACGTAGACTTTCAGCCCGTGCTAAGATGAACCCATGTTAGCGGCCGAGCCCCGCCTCCCGCGCTAGCGCCGGTTCGGCCACCAGCCTCCACGAAAGGCCGACAGATGATCCGTGTCGTTGTAGATAGTATTCGCGTCAGCCTCCTTACCCAGCATCGGGTCGTTGTGCTGCGCGAGACCGACAGCAAACGCTACTTGCCAATCTGGATCGGGCCCTTTGAGGCTGACGCCATCGCGATGGCCATTCAGGGCCACGAGCCTCAGCGCCCGATGACGCACGACCTGCTCAAGGCGACGATCAGCGACCTGGATGGCCAGATCAACCATATTGCAATCAACGACATTCAGGACAATACCTTCTTCGCCCGCATCGTGGTTGAGCAGCGGGGTCGTACCGTCGAGATCGATGCCCGCCCGAGCGATGCCATCGCGCTGGCAGTGCGCACGGAGGTTCCGATCTTCGTTGAGGCCCACGTCCTCGACCAGGCCGGGGTCTATTTCGATGAGGACGAGCAGGCCCTGGCCTCAGAGGCGCCAGCCCACGAGCCCGGTGCCGAGCCCGAGGGGGAGAACGAGCCGGAATTGAACGACGACTCGATGTCGATCTTCCGCAACTTCATCAACACTCTCGATCTCGACAATCCACCAAAGGGAGGCCAGGAGAACTCCTGAGTTCCGCCAGATGCTCTACGCGCGCCCCGCGGGTTGGACCTGCCGGGCGCGCGCACTTTTCCACGATAATGCGTCTGTTTGTGGATAACTATGCTCTATCTGTGGATAAGTCGCGCGGCTTGTGGATAAGTCGCCAGAGATTCGTGGATGGCGTGTGTACGCATGGCACCCCTGATGCGCTCGCGATCCGCCGCTGTGTAATCTGTGGAGAGTCGTCCACTACTTCTCACCCGGGTCAGGAGCGCGACCAGATGGGCCAGATCGCGCACTTTCCACCTTCTCCACAGCCCTATGACGGATACGGATTTCCTCTCCTCTTTTTTCACATGATTGGAATGACCGGAACGAACCGCCCGAGCCTGTGGTATACTATGCTGTGGCACTGAGGAACGGCAGATACTTGCTGAACCCCGCCAGGGCCGAGAGGCAGCAACGGTAGGTGAGTTCCTCTGGGTGTTCTGAGGTGCCACCCCTTGCAAGTACATCAGCGGCGGTGGAAAATCCACCGCCGCCTTTGTTTGCGTGTGATACCCGTAGGGCCGAAGCATTGGCGCAGCCCATACTTCGACCCCAGGGTCCTAGGGTGGGCCAATGCGTGGCAGCAGTGCTTCCGGCGTCGTCAGCTGCTGCTCACCGTGCTGACTGAGCAATAGCACGCTGCAGCCTGGCGCCAGTTCGGCCATTACCTGCCGGCAGACCCCGCAGGGGCTCGCCACTTCGTCGGTTGGGGTCACCACCGCAATGGCCAGGATCGCGCGCTCGCCGGCGGCGTAGGCGCTCAGCAGCGCCACGCGCTCGGCGCATACCGTGGCCTGCAGGGCCGTGTTCTCGATGTTTGCCCCACGAAAGATCCGCCCGCTGGCGGTGAGCACCGCGGCACCCACGTGGAACTGCGAGTACGGCGCGTAGGCCAGTTCACGCGCTGCGAAAGCCTCTGCAGCGAGTGCCACGTAGTCAAGCTGGACCATGACCCTCCCGTTCGGCCAGGACGCCATTCAGCGTCGTGGCCGGCGCTGGCTGTCGCCGCTCGATCCGCAACTTCTTCGCCCGCACCCCCTTGATGGAGAGCACCGTTACCACGGCCTCGCCAACATCCACCTGGTCGCCCGGTCGCGGCATCCGCCCCAGCCGTTCGTATACCAGACCGCCGATCCGCTCGACCTCCTCCGAGGTGAGGTGGAGCCCGATCAGATCATTCACATCCTCGATCAGCACCCGCGAGTCGACGATGAACTCGTGGTCACTCACCGGTTGCACCGAAGGATCCTCGGTATCGTACTCATCCTGGATCTCACCGACGATCTGCTCGATCAGGTCCTCGATTGTCGCCAGCCCGGCTGTGCCACCATACTCGTCGACGATGATCGCCATATGCACTTTCCGCCGCTGCAGATCTTCGAGCAGCGCATTGACTTTCATCGTCTCCGGCACGAAGTGCGCCGGGCGCAGCAGCGAACTGATCGGCATCTCTTTGCCGTTGTTCCGCAGGGCCGGGATGAGGTCCTTCGCGTAGAGGATGCCCACCACATGGTCGATCGTCTCCTCGTAGACTGGGATGCGCGAGTGTCCGCTAGCGCTCACCAGATCAAGCGCCTGTTCCAGGGTGGTATGCAACTCCAGCGCAACGATATCGACCCGTGGCACCATGATCTCGCGCAGCAGCGTATCGCCGAAGGCGAAGACGCCCTCGATCATCTCGCGCTCTTCGTGTTCGATCAGGCCCTCCTCTTCACCGACGTTCACCAGCAGGCGCAACTCCTCCTGCGTCACCAGCGGCGCGCCAGGCGCGGCCTGCCCGCTCAGCAGCCGGAACAACGGGCGCAGCGGCACGTTCACCAGCGCCAGGATGGGCCACAACAGGGTCGAGGCTACCACCATCGGCCCTGCCAGCAGCAGCGCCGTAGCATCAGGGTTGCGCACTGCCCAGGCCTTTGGGACCACTTCGCCGATCACCAGGGCGGCGATCAGCAGCCCGGCCAGGCTCCCGGCGACTGCCCAGGGGCCGTGGCCGGCGCTGAGACCCAGGGTCAGCGCGGTCGCCGTGATCAGCGTGACCGTATTCAGAAAGATGATCGTCGATTTGAAATGGTAGGGGTCATTCATCAGCCGGGCCACCGCTCGCTTGGTGCGTGGGCCACCTTGCGCCTCGCTGAGCAGGACGTTCAGCCGATGGCGGCCGATCGCCGTCAGGGCAGCATCGACTGCCGAGGTAAAGGCCAGCACCAGCAGGCAGATCCCGATGCCGATGATGATCAGACTAGGTTCCGTTTCCTCCAAAGGGTACTCCCTCACGTTTGCTCTCGTTTCAGCCAGGCCCCCTCGCGTCTCCTCGTCTTCGTCTCCTCAGGAGAAAAGGGCGCTAAGCGAGAGATCCTTATGGATACGCATGATCGCCTCGGCAAAGAGCGGGGCAACGCTGATCGTCCGCACACGCGCCTCGGCTGCGGCGGTGCTCTGCGGGATGGTGTTGGTCACGATCGTCTGGACGAGATCTGAGCGGGCGATCAACTCCAGCGCATCGGCCGCGAAGATGCCGTGGGTGGCGCAGGCATAGACCCGCGCGGCCCCCCGTTCGACCAGCGCCTGGGCCGCCTCGACCAGGGTGCCACCGGTCGAGATCATGTCGTCGACGATGATCGCCGTCTTGCCCTCGACCTCGCCCACCATCTCCAGGACCTCGGCGGTGTCCGGCTCGGGGCGCTGCTTGGCGATGATCGCCAGCCCTGCGCCAATCCGCTCACGGAAGCGGTTCGCACGCGCCACGCCGCCCGCATCGGGCGAAACCACCACCGGGTTTGGCAGGTTCAGCCCGTGAATGTAGTCCGACAGCAATGGTGCCGCCTGGAGATGATCCACCGGGATGTCGAAGAACCCCTCGATCGCCGGGGCGTGCAGATCCATCGTCAGCACCCGGTCGGCGCCTGCAGTGCGGATCAGATTGGCCACCAGTTTCGCCGAGATCGGCTCGCGCCCCGCGGTCTTCTTCTCCTGCTTCGCGTAGCCGTAGTAGGGGATCACCGCCGTGACCCGCCGGACCGAAGCGCGCCGTAGCGCATCGATCATCAGCAGCAGTTCCATCAGGTTGTGGTCGACCGGCGTGCAGGTCGGCTGGATGACGAAGACGTCGCAGCCGCGCACGTTGTCGTGGATCTTGATCCGGGTCTCACCGTTCTTGAACTGGCCGATCAGTGCCCGTCCAACGGTCATGCGCAGGTTCGTGGCGATTTCCCTGGCCAGCTCCGGGTTGGCGCTGCCACTGAAGATCAATAGTCGACCATCCATTGCTTGCTCCCCAGTCACGACCGTAGCTAATACTACAACGAAGGTTGGCCTTCTGTCGCATCAGTACGCCCTACACCTGTCACCCTGAGCGGAGGCGTAGCCGAAGCGAAGGGTCTC
>DAOUBZ010000366.1:0-8373 GCA_034432515.1 Chloroflexaceae bacterium
CCCGGCCTTGCGCGAGCGGCTCGCCGCCGGGGCCCGCGCGGCCGCGGCCCGCTTCACCTGGGACACCCTGGCGCCCACGGCTGAACAGGCCTATGCCGCAGCACTGCACCGGCGCTGAGCCCCATGACGGCGGTGGACCGAGGCAAACGACCGCCCGCTATTCCGACGGAGCAGCACCATGTTTGACTGGCTCTTTGGCCGCCGGCGACCACCCGTGCCCCCCATCCCGGCGCAGGCGCGCCCGGCCAGCCTTGAGCCGATCGAGCTGCGCCTGGCTATGATCGTCCACGACCCGGTGCTGGAAGCACACGGCGGCCGGCGCCTCCACGCGCATTTCGGCTGGTATGACCCCGACGCGCTCGCCGCACAGTACATCGACGACCTGCGCGACTGCTCGGGCGGGCTGGCTCGCTACCACATCGCCGAACGCCACGTGGTCGATGGCTACCCGGCCAAGCTGGACGGCTTCGTCTACGATGACACAAGCTACCTGGCCTGCTGGACCCGCCGCAGTGGCTTTCACCAGCCCGACGCCGTCGATTACGGCCGGCTACTTGACACCTTCGACCTGACCCGCAAGGTTGTGAGTGGCGCGATCGACGAGGTCTGGCTCTTCGCCTTCCCCTATGCCGGCTACTACGAGAGCCACATGGCTGGCGCCGGGGCGATCTGGTGCAACTCACCAGCCCTGGCCGGCAGCGAGGGCTGCCCCCGGCGCTTCGTGGTGATGGGCTTCAACTACGAGCGTGATGTCGGCTGCATGCTCGAGAACTTCGGCCACCGCGTCGAGTCGACCATGGCCCACGTCTACCGCGCGCACCGGGGCGAGCGCAACCTCTGGGAGCGTTTCACACGCTACGACCTGACCCACCCTGGCCGCGCCGAGTGCGGCAACGTCCACTTCGCGCCAAATAGCCGCAGCGACTACGACTGGGGCAATCCCCGCCTGGTCTTCTGCCACGCCGACGCCTGGTACAGCTTCCCCGACCTGAGCGCGCCACCCCGCCTGATGGACGCCAGCGAGTGGGGCGGCGGCGACATGCGCCTGCACCATCGCTGGTGGCTCGCGCACCTTCCCCGCGTGCACGGCGCCACCGACGGCGTGCTCAACAACTGGTGGGCCTACGTGCTACGTCCTGATCGGTATCTCTGAGGGTGCATCACTCATAGGCCAGCACATCACGCACCGTGACCCGCGAGGCGTTCCACGCCGGCAGGAAGCTGGCGACGGTGGCCAGGATCACCACGATCGTCAGCCACATAGCTACGCCGGCAAACGAAAAGACGAAAGTGAAGGCATCCTCAGCCTGGAAGATCGCGCCGAGGCCCTGGTTCATCAGGTAGCTGACTGGGGCGGCCAGGATGGCTCCGATAACCCAGCTAATCAGGCCGATCAGCACCCCCTCGACGATCACGATGCGCTGGATGGCCCCGTTGCCCGCGCCGATCGCGCGCATCACGCCGATCTCGCGGGTGCGCTCAAGCACATTGATGCTCATCGTACCCATCAGCCCCAGGCCGCCGACGATCGCCAGCAGCGCCGCCATAAGCAGCAGGAAGAAGATGATCATGTCGATGCCGATGCTGTTCTGTGCGCGGAACTGGGTCAGCGTGCGTGTGAAGCCAACCTCGAGCCCCTGGCGCTTGAGCAGTTCACCGGCCTCGGCGGCCACCCGCTCCTGGGTAGCCGGGTCGCGGGTGGCGGTGATCAGCCGGATCTCGCTGGCCCGGCCCGCGTCGCCCATCTGGCGGCTGAAGCTGGGCAGATTGACGTACAGCGCAGAGATCGGGAAGGGTGCCCGGGCAATACCCACTACGGTCATCGTCACCTCTTTGCCACGCACCTTGAGGCGCAGCGTATCGCCGAGCCGGGTGTCAGGGTAATCGGTGAGGTAGCCACTGGTCACCACGATCGCACCGTAATCGTCGGGGAGCAGCCAGCGGCCCTCATCGACCCGGACACGTAGCGCATCGCCATCGGCGGGCACCGAGGTGATGCTGTAGGTCGTGCTGCTCTCGCGGTCGTCAGCTTCGATCACGCGCCCACTGTAGCTGTTCCAGTACTCCACATCAACCACCCCGGGCACCGTGGCGACCCGATCGAGCACGGCGGTGCGATAGGGCCGGTTCATGAAGATGAAGACATCGATGTTGAGCTGCGCGTAGACCTCGTCGATCGTCGTGTAGAGGCTGACCCGCTGGCTGATCACCGCCATGAAGATCAGCCCGGCCAGGGTGAGCGTGATCAGGGTCAGCGCCAGGCGCATCTTGCGCCGGAAGGTGTTGCGCAACGAGAGCAGCAGCGGGCGCGAGAGGAAGCGGATGCGCTCCAGCAGGTGGTCGAGGCGGCTGCGACCGAAGCGACCCTTGCCCAGCCCATAGCTACCGAGCGCCTCGCGCACTGTCACCCGCGTGCCGTTGATGATCGGCACCAGCGCTGCCAGCACGGGGATGATCAAGCCGGCCGCGATCTGCTGGGCCAGCACCTCGGCTGGCGGAACCACGGTCGCAATGTTGAAGTTGAAGAGACTGACGAAGAAGCTGGCCAGGAGCCAGGCACCCAGCACGCCGAGCGGAATGGCGATAGCCAGCGACAGCGCGCCAAAGGCCAGCACCGTCACCAGGTAGAGCTGCACGATGTCGCGGTTGCGGGCACCGATCGCCTTCATCATACCGATCTGGCGGATCTGCTGGGCGAGCAGTGCGCCGATCGTATTGATCACCAGGAAGGCGCTGAGCATGAGCGCGAACAGCCCGATGATGCCCAGCAGCAGGGTGAAGGCCTGCACAAAATCATCGGCGGGGTAGACCCCGGGCTTGCTGATGAATATACCACCCGAGACGCGCCCGCTCTTCTCGATCTTGGCCTCCACCTGCTCGGCGATGGCGCGCACGTGGGCCTCGTCGTAGCGATTCTCGGCCACCCGGATGTCCACCGAGTTGTAGCCCGGCGGCACGCCGAGCAACTCCGCCGAACGGTCGCTGATGTAGCCGTAGCCGATGTTGGCGAGCGCGGTGGGGAAGCCAGAGCCCAGGTTGTAGACCACACCGCTCACCAGCAGGTCAAGTTGTTTGCCGTCGGGCCGCTCGATGCGCAGCAACTGGCCCTCGGCGGTACCGAGGAAGGGCAGGGCGGCCCGCTCGAGCACCACCGTGCGGTGGGCCGGCGGCCACTGGCCGCTGAGCGGGGTCGGGACGTACATACGCAGGTCCTCGACCTTGCCGACGACCTGGAGCTGCAGGTCCTTCCACTCGCCGCTTGGCGTCCGAGCGCGCACGCTGACACTGCGCGTAGCCTGGGCATCGGCGATGTCGGGCATGCGGCGGATGGCCTGTACCAGTTCCTCGTCGATGTTCTCGGCGCTGATCGAGGCGCTGGCCGGGTTGGTCGCATTCCAATCGCCATTGAGGTCGCGCATCAAGATGGCCCGCCCACCTGAGACCATGCCGATTGCGAACACCCCGATAGCGATCGAAAGCACCACCAGCAGCGTGCGTGTCTTGTTGGTCCACAGGTCGCCGAGAACCTTACGCCAGCGTGGTGCGAGCATTGACACTTCCCCCTATGCGGCCGTATTGGCGGCGCGGCGCTCCTCGGCCACGCGCTCAACATCGGCGCGGGTGCCCTCGGACTCGGCCAGCAGGGCATGAAACTCGTTGCGATCCAGGGCCACGACTTCGACAATGCCGCCATCGTGGGCGGCGCGAACGGTGGCGCGGCGGCTACCGCCGCCAAGCAGGCCGAGCTCACCGAAGTACTGGCCCTCGCCGAGCACCTCGGCGATCAGCTCACCGCCGCCGGGCTGGTCGATGATCACCTCGACGTTGCCCTGGGTGATGATGTAAAAGTAGTCGGCCTCGGCGCCCTGGTGCACAATCGGCTGGCCAGGCTCGTAGGTCAGATGGTCGAGCTGGCGGGTCACATTGATCAACTGGTCGAGGCTGAGGCTGGGCAGCGCCTTGGCCAGGTACTGGTTGACGATCGCGCCGTCCGAGACGATCACCGAGCGCGAGGCGCGGCGGGCCAGGTCGTTATCGTGGGTCACCATCATGATCGTCTTGCCGGCCTTGACCAGGCGCTCGAAGAGCTGGAAGACCGCCTCGGCCGTCTTGCTGTCGAGGTTGCCGGTGGGCTCGTCGGCGACGAGGATGGGCGGGTCGTTGGCCAGGGCGCGAGCGATGGCCACACGCTGCTGCTGGCCACCCGAGATGGCTGCCGGCAGCTTGTTGGCCTGATCCACCATCTCCACCTGTTCGAGCAGGGCCAGCGCACGGGCGCGCCGCTCGCTCGGCCGGTACGTGTGACAGAAGTCCATCGGCAGCATGACATTCTCGACCACGGTCAGCGTGGGCAGCAACTGGAAGAACTGGAAGATGATCCCCAGGTGCTTGCCCCGCCACACCGACATCTGCCCCTCGCTGAGGGTGTGCACGGCCGTGTCGCCCACGATCACCTCACCCGAGGTAGGACGATCGATGCCGGTGATCATATTGATCAGCGTCGATTTGCCGGAGCCCGACTTGCCGATGACCGCGACAAACTCACCCGCGTCCACCGTGAGGCTGACACCCTTGAGCGCGGTGAAGCTTCCCGCGGCACTCTGGTAGGTCTTCACCACGTCGCGCAGGTCGATCAGGTGCTTGCCGCCGTTGGGATCAGCGTGGGAGTTGTTCGTGCTGCCGTTGCGGGAAAACCAGCGTCCGAACATCATCGTCTCCTGTGCTGCGGCCAATACGCACTGCGATCCGTAGCATAGCAGATCGCGCACCCCTTGCCATTGGCCCAGAGAACGATCTCCGTCCCAATCCGTGCCAGGCATGCTCGTCCCGGAGAATGAGCGGCGGATGCGCACGGCAGCGCGGGGCGCCGCCGGGAGTGTGGTGAAAGATTAACCTTGTGGTTGCAGAAGTTTCGACATAACAACTACTATAGCTGAGAAACTGCTTATAATGGTTGCACGCATCGCAACCAGAATCAACTGAACAGCCGTCAACGCTATCATCGAGACCTCCTCCCGTATGGTGCGCGGAGTGTGGTCATACCACCTGGCAACGCGTAGGGCTGCGTTTATGACCAGTGGCACAGGCATATGTGCCATGGAGCAGCTCATCAGTTCCAGCATCATCTCGTCTCGGCGAGCCTCCGTGGCGCAGGATGTTGATGCGACGTCCTTACCAGGAAGTCGCAACAGTTATCCACGTCAGGAGGTTTGGCATGGCTGATGCGATGAGTCTCGAGCAGGCCCTCTATCATCGAGGGGTCACCCGACGCCAGTTCCTCAAGTTTTGCGGTCTCATGGCCTCCGTGCTGGCCCTTCCCCCGCGTTATGCCGGCACGATCGCGTCTTCGCTCCAGACTGCGCCGCGCCTGCCTGTAGTGTGGCTGGAGTTCCAGGATTGCGCCGGCAACACCGAGTCATTCCTGCGCGCCTCCAATCCCACCGTGTCGCAGATTGTGCTCGATCTGCTCTCGGTGAACTACCACGAGACGATCATGGCCCCGGCGGGCAGGCAGGCCGAGCAATCGCTCGAAGATACCCTCACGAACTATCCCAAAGGCTACCTGACCGTGGTCGAAGGCGCCATCCCGATGGGCGAGGACGGCGCGTACTGCACCATTGGCGGGCGCGCGGCGAAGGACATCGTCCGCGAGGTGTGCAGCAACGGACTGGCAACGATTGCCGTCGGCGCCTGTGCCTGGGACGGGGGCTTACCCGCCGCCGCGCCCAATCCAACGGCTGCGGTGGGCGTCAAGGACGTTGTGCCTGGCATCACGCTGATCAACATGCCCGGCTGCCCGATGAACGTCGTCAACCTCACCGGCGTGATTGTGCACTACCTGACCTTCAAGGATCTCCCTGCCACCGACCAGATGGGGCGGCCACTGTTTGCCTACGGGCAACTCATCCACAACTACTGCCCACGCCGTGGGCACTTCGATGCCGGACGCTTCGTTGAGGAGTGGGGCGACTCAGGTCACCGTCTGGGCTGGTGCCTCTACAAGATGGGCTGCAAAGGGCCCCAGGCGCTGTCGAACTGCCCCAGTGTGGGCTGGAACGATGCAACAAGCTGGCCGATCGGTTCCAGCCATGGTTGTGTGGGCTGTATGTCGCCGCACTTCTGGGATACCCGGACGCCGTTCTATGAACGCCTGCCGAATGTTGAGGGCTTCGGCATCGAGGTTACCGCCGATCAACTCGGCCTTGGTGTGGTCGCTGGGGTCACTGCGGCATTCGGTGCCCATGCGGTTATCAGCGCCGTGCGCGCCAGCGCGCAGCCGATCGCCAAACACGGACAACCACCAGATCAGCAGAGCGACACCCCGGTTCCGCCGCCCTCCGGTAGTTCACACGGCTCGTAACCAGGCCCGGCGTTCACAGGGAGGGAACTATGGCAAAACTGGTCATCGATCCCATCACGCGCATCGAGGGGCACCTGCGGATTGAAGCCGTGGTGGAAGGCGGGCGCGTGAAAGAGGCCTGGAGCAGCGGTACGATGTTTCGGGGCGTGGAGATCATCCTGAAGGGTCGCGATCCCCGTGACGCCTGGGTCTTTACCCAGCGCTTCTGCGGCGTCTGCACCACCGTCCATGCCCTGACCTCGGTGCGCGCGGTGGAAAATGCCCTGAACATCACCATCCCCGAAAATGCCCGCATCATCCGCAATATCATTGATGGCGCGCAACACATCCAGGACCACGTCATCCACTTCTACCACCTGCACGCTCTGGACTGGGTGGACGTGGTGAGCGCGCTCCAGGCCGATCCGGGGGATACGGCGGCACTGGCCCAGTCAATCTCCACCTGGCCCAAATCGAGCGCGAATTACTTCAAGAGCGTCCAGGACCGGGTGAAGACCTTTGTCGAGTCGGGGCAACTGGGCCTGTTTGCCAACGGCTACTGGGGCCATCCCGCCTACCAGCTCCCGCCCGAGGCTAACCTGCTGGGGGTGGCCCACTACCTGGAGGCCCTGGACTGGCAGCGTGAGTTCATTAAGATCCACGCCATGCTCGGTGGCAAGAACCCCCATCTCCAGACCTACCTCGTCGGCGGCATGGCCATCCCGGTAGACCCCAACAGCCAGATCGCCATCAACGCCCAGCGCATCGCCCAGATGAAACAGTGGGCAGCGATGGCCCGCGATTTTGTCGAGCAGGTGTACATCCCTGACCTGCTGGCGATCGCCTCGTTCTACAAAGACTGGGCGGCGATCGGCGGCGGGTTGGGCAACTACCTGACCTACGGCGACTTCCCGCGCAGAACCATTGACCGACCCGATGAGTTCTGGATTCCCCGCGGCGTGGTGCTGAACAAGAACCTCGGCACCTCCCCGTCGGCGATGGAGCAGGAACGCATCGCCGAGTACGTCACGCACTCGTGGTACACCTACGCCGGCGGCGATGAACAGGGCAAGCATCCCTGGCAGGGTGAAACTAGCCCGCGCTACACCGGCCCGAAGCCACCGTACGAGTTCCTCGATACCGATGCGAAATACTCCTGGCTCAAAGCGCCGCGTTACGACGACACCGCGATGGAAGTCGGCCCCCTGGCGCGCATGATCGTCTCCTACGCCGCGGGCCACCCCGATGTGCGCGCTACGGTTGACGGGGTGCTCCAACAGCTTGGCGTAGGCCCCGCGGCGCTCTTCTCGACCCTGGGGCGCGTGGCGGCCCGTGGCATCGAGACCCTGTTGATGACCCGCGAACTCGATCGGTGGATCGACGAACTGGCGGCCAACATGGGGCGCGGCGATCTGGCCATCCACAGCGGCGAGCGCTGGCGTCCGGAGACCTGGCCAGCCGAAGCGGAAGGGTGGGGCTTCATGGAGGCCCCCCGCGGGGCGCTTGGTCACTGGGTGCGGATCAAGAACAGCAAGATCGAGAACTACCAGGCTGTGGTGCCAAGCACCTGGAACGGCTCGCCGCGCGACGCCCGCGGGCAGCCTGGCGCCTATGAAGCCTCGCTGATTGATACGCCCGTGGCCGACCCCGAACAGCCGCTGGAAATCCTGCGCACCATCCACTCCTTCGACCCGTGTCTCGCCTGTGCTGTCCACGTGCTCAATGGCAATGGGCGCGAGTTGACACGCATCCAGGTGGTCTGAACCATGCCTAATGCTACAACGAAGTTCTGCCTTGTGCCGCATCAGTACGCCGTGCGCCTGTCACCTTGAGCGGAGGTGTAGCCGGAGCGAAGAGTCTCGGTCGTGACACGAGCAGGCGATACGATCGCGTCCTCGCTTCATCGCATCCTCGCAAACGGTTATGCGGGTTTGAACCACCTCTAATACTACAACGAAGGTTGGCCTTCTGTCGCATCAGTACGCCCTACACCTGTCACCCTGAGCGGAGGCGTAGCCGAAGCGAAGGGTCTC
>DAOUBZ010000367.1:0-20061 GCA_034432515.1 Chloroflexaceae bacterium
CGCCAGCGTCAGCGGCTCCAGCGCCGGCTCCAGCGGCGCATAGCAGGCGGCGACCGTCGCCGCGTCAAGCCCCAGCCGCTCGGCGGGGGTGGGCGGCTCGCCCGGGGGCGCGGGAACGGGCCGGATCGCCTCGGCGGCGATCAGCACGCCATACCCGCTGCCCAGCGCCTCGTCGATGCGCGCATGCAGCCATGGGCACGCCGCCGCCCAGTCGCCAGTCGCGCTCATCGCCTGGTTCAGCGAGGTCACATTCGGGCGCCCCGCGTAGAAGGGCAGGTAGAGCTCGAGCACGCCATCGGGCACGATCAGCAAGTCCCCCGCCGTGCTGTGCTCGGCCAGCGCCGCCGCCGTCACGCGCTGCAGGTCGCGCTCCGCGTCGCCGCGCCGGCTGATCGTCACGACGTTGAGCCCCAGCATGGCCACGCCCAGCCCCAGCAGCACAGGTGGCCAGAGCCGCGCCCACGCGGGCACCTGTCCTGCCGTGGGCGGGCAGGCTGCCAGGATCACAAGCAGGTAGAACGGCGGCAGGCTGGCGATCCAGAACTCAATGTTGTCGGGCTCCCACCAGAGGAAGAAGGCCCCGTACACCACCAGCCAGCTGAGCGCCAGCGCCACCGCTCCGCGCGGCGCGCCTGTCAGCCGGCGCGCATTCAGCAGCAGGACGGCCAGCAGCCCCAGCCCGATCACTGCCCCGCCCGGCTGCGCAATGCTCTTCGCCAGGCCAGTGCCCAGCAGCGCCAGCTTCGCGCCGTCCACGGCGCCGCCCCAGTAGCCAGTGGTGGTATAGCCCGCTGCCCAGCGCGCCAGTTCGGCCCACGAACGGAAGCCACTCAGCCCTAGACCCACCCCCAGGTAGGCCCCGGCCACGATCAGCGCCAGCGGTACCCCGTAGGCGCCGAGCAGCACCAGCGCCTGCCGGACCCGGCGTGACGCAGGCTCGTCCATGCCGCTGAGGCCCACGCCCAGCGCCAGCAGCGCCGGCACGCTCAGCAGCACGTTCGTCTGATGGAACAGCACCGCGCCACCCTGGACCAGCCCCAGGGCCGCCGCCAGCACCGCCGTGGGCCGGCGGGCCAGCGCCAGCATCAGCGCAAGCGCGACGATCAGGAACAGCGCCGCGATGGTGTAGACCTCAACCTCGACGGCGTAGTACCAGTAGGCGTAGCTCGCCCCCAGCAGCAACGCGCCAAGCGCAGCCGGCAGCCGCCGCCCCGTCACATGGCCGAGCAGTGCCGCGAACAACCCTACGCCGATCGCGCCCGCCAGCGCATTCGCGGCCTGCAGCAAGCGTTCGGCGCTGCCCGTCCAGCCCAGGCTCACGGCCAGTCCACGGATCACCGTGCCAAGCGGGCCGTAGGCCAGGTGGTGGGGATGGAACAGCTCGGGCCAGGGCTTGCGGTCAACGTCGAGGATGTACGACAGCGCGTCGAACGTGTGGACGTCGGTGAGGGTCAGCAGATAGAGCGCACCAGAGAGCAGCGTCGCGAATAGGGGGAGCAAGCTACGTCGGCCCATAGCCCGAGCAGTGTACCACAGCTCGGCCCCCCCAGACGGCGCGCTCACGCCTCAACGGCTTCGATGCGCAGCACGTCGCCAAGCCGGGTGCCCGTCGCGGCGATCGTTCCGGCGGGCAACTCGACCACGTAGCGCGCGCCCCAGGCGCCGGCGTAGGGCCGATTGGGCGCCATGGCCTCGGTCAAGCCCACCACCCGATGCTGGCGATCGGCGAAGACCACGTCGATCGGGAACCGCATGAAGAAGCTATGCACACTCGAGCACGGCTCGATCAGCAGCCCCTCGCCGGCAGCCAGCGCCGGGCGGCCCATCAGCCCGCGACCCCGTGCCAGAAAGCTGCGCGCCTCGCCGCACCGCGCCGCGAGCACGCTGCCCCGCGTTGTGTTCAGCACCTGGAGTGCCATAGTCCGTAGAGCCGCAGGCTAGTAACCATCCGGCATCACAGGCCGCCAATGCTCGACATGATCCGTGGCACGGCCGGTCCGAGGATGACCACAAACAGTGCCGGAAAGATCAGAAAGACCATCGGGAACAGCATCTTGATCGGCGCCTGCTGTGCCAACTCCTCCGCCCGTTGCCGGCGCCGCACCCGCATCTGGTCGCTCTGCAGGCGCAGGATCTTCGACATCGAGACACCCAGCTGGTCGGCCTGGATCACCGCAGCGGTGAAGGTCTGCACATCCTCCACCCCCGTCCGGTCTGCCAGGTCCTTCAGCGCCTCGCGCCGCGTACGCCCCAACCGGATGTCGGAGAGCACCTTCTTGAACTCGCGCGACAGATCATCATCCCACTTCTGGGTCACCCGCTGCAGGGCCAGGTCGAAGGCCAGGCCCGCCTCAACGCTAATGCAGAGCAGGTCGAGGGCATCGGGCAGCGCCTTGGTAATCGAGCGTTTGCGCTCGGCAATCTTGCGGCCGAGCCAGAGCACCGGCAGCATATAGCCCAGCACCAGGCCAACCACGCTGTAGAGCAGCGCCTGGACCGGAGGCATGGTGCGGAAGGTCACCAGGATGACGATCGCGCCCAGGATCAGGGCCAGCACGACGCGCAGACCAACGAACATCGCCGGGGTGATCCCCCCCGGGTTGCCGGCCATCTGCAGGTTAACCTTGAGCCGCTCGGCACTCTGTTTGGGCCCGTACTTGCCAAGCGTCGCGAGGATGCTCCTGGTGGCGGGGATGATCACGCGCTCGTGGAAGGGCTGCTGCAGCTCCAGCTCCTCAAGCGTCATGGCGCGCTCGGTGAACTGGTTGAGCCGCTCGCCGATCGCATCCGGCTGGCGCAGGCGCAGCAGGCTGAAACCGATCAGGCCCACGCCGAGCAACAGAACCAGGCCGATCAGCAGTAGTGTTGTCATCGCTCCCCCTCGCCGTGAGCGTCAGACATCGATATCAATGATGCGCATAATCACGAAATAGCCAATCACGATCATCACCGCCCCCGTGACCGGCAGGCAACACCAGGCTTCCGGCGGCATCCCCAGCGTGAAGAGCGGCGCCATATAGTCGGGATTGACCATCGAGATGAAGATCGCCAGCGCTATCGGCAGGCCGGTGATCACCCAGGCCGAAATGCGGCCCTGGGCGGTGAGGGTCTGGATCTCGCCCTTGATGCGCACCCGCTCCCGGATCGTATGGCCGATCGTATCCAGGATCTGGGCGAGGTTGCCACCCACCTCCATCTGAATGTTCACCGCGGTGATCAGCAGATCAAGGTCATCGGAGGGCATGCGCCGCAGCAGGTTCTGCAGTGCTTCCTCAGTGCTGCGCCCCAGGCCCACCTCCTGCACCACACGGCGAAACTCCGACGACATCGGTGCTGGCGCCTCACGGCTCACCATGTCCAGCGTCTGCAGGAAGCTATAGCCACCACGCAATGCATTCGCCATCATGGTGATTGTATCACCGAGCTGGTCGTTAAACGCCTTGATGCGCTGCCGCGCCCGGAAGTTGAGATAGAGGTTGGGCAGAAACGAGAAGAGCACCCCGCTGGCCAGGCCGGAGGCGAACATCGCGGGCAGGCTGGCCCGGCCGATGAACACCCCGAGCCCGATGCCCAGCAGCGCGCAAATCAACTTGATCCCGACGAACTCGGCCACGGTCAGCTTCACATCGGCCCGCGCCAGGTCACGCTGGATGTTGCCGCCCTGCCGACTCTGCGCGACGACCCGGTCGATCTGCTCCAGTGTCTGCCGTGTGCTGGCGCCTGGTTGCGCCGGGACGCCGCGCCCCGCAAACTCCGAGAGCCGCACGGCGACCTCGCTGCTGCTCCGGCCGCGGGCCAGCAAGACCACCATAGCGATCAGCAGCAGCAGAAGCCCCGCTCCAGCCAGGGTGATCGGCAGCATATCAGGCGCGAGAAAGCGATCCATGGTCCCCTATCCCCGTAGTTAGAAGCTGAAACGATCGCCAGCCCCGAAGATATTCGGCGGCAGAAAGATGTTGAGCGTCTCGAACTTCTCGATGAACTTCGGCCGCACCCCGGTCGGGCGCAACTGGCCGATGATCCTGCCCCGCTCGTCGATACCCGTCTGCTCAAAGACGAAGATGTCCTGCATTACCACCACGTCGCCCTCCATACCGGAGACCTCAGTGATCTGCGTCACCTTGCGCGAGCCGTCTTTGAGCCGCGACTGCTGCACGAACAGCTGCACCGCCGAAGCGATCTGCTCGCGGATGGCGCGGGCGGGCAGGTCCATCCCCGCCATCAGGCACATGGTCTCGATACGGCCAATCGCATCACGCGGCGTATTGGCGTGGATGGTGGTCATCGAGCCGTCGTGGCCGGTATTCATCGCCTGGAGCATGTCCAGCGTCTCGCCGCCGCGGCACTCGCCAACGATGATCCGCTCGGGGCGCATACGCAGACTGTTGATCACCAGGTCGCGGATCGTCACCTCGCCGCGGCCCTCCACGTTCGGCGGCCGCGACTCCAGGCTCACCACGTGGTCCTGCTGCAGCTGCAACTCGGCGGCATTCTCCACCGTGATGATCCGTTCGTCCTCGGGGATGAAGTTGGAGAGCACGTTGAGCAGCGTCGTCTTGCCCGAGCCGGTGCCGCCGGCGACCACGATATTGGTGCGGGCCTTCACGCAGGCGCCGAGGAAGTCGGCCATTTCCTGGCTCATCGAGCCGAAGCGCACCAGGTCGTTGATCGTCAGCTTGTCCTTGCGAAACTTGCGGATGGTGACGGTCGGGCCATTCAGCGCCAGCGGCCGGATGATCGCGTTGACGCGCGAGCCATCGGGGAGCCGGGCATCGACCATCGGTGATGACTCGTCGACCCGGCGCCCCAGTGGTGCGACGATCCGATCGATGATGCGCAGCACGTGCTCATCATTGCTGAAGGTGATATCGGTCCGGGTCAGTTTGCCCTGCTTTTCCACGTAGATCTGCTTAGGGCCGTTGACCATGATCTCGCTCACGTCGGCGTCCAGCAGGAGTTGCTCGATCGGCCCGAGGCCGACAATATCTGCCTCGATGCTCTCGAACATACGCTGGCGCTCACTGCGCGTCAGCACGATGCTTTCGCCGTCGAGGATGGCCTGGAAGGCATCCTCAACCTGCTTGCGCACCTTTGCCTTGTTCGACAGGTCGAGCTTCGGATCGAGCTCACTGATCAGCCGGTTCTGCACACGCAGCTTGATCTCGGTGAAGGTGTCGTCCTCACGCGCGACCATCGGCCGCGGTGCTACCGCGGGTGGCGTCCCGGGCCGCGGCGGGGGCACTGCCGCGCTCTCGCCCGCGGCTGGTGTGGCGCCGATACGCTTGAGCAGAGACATAGGCTCCTCTTACCGTTTGATCAATCGCGAGAACAGGCCGCTCGACTTCTGGGCCACCTCGGTGGTCGTGGCCGCACCGGAGGCGGCGGCCACAGGCTTCGCCGCCGTGGTCAACTCGCGGGCCAGCACGCCGAGGTCACGCGCCACCTGGTGCGTCGGCTTGCCGATCACCAGCGGCACGCCCTGGTTGATCGAGAAGGTCATCTCCTGGCCGGCATCGCCGATCTGGAGCTGGATCTTGCGCTGGATGTTCTTCTCCACGTCCTCGGCCCGAATGCCGGTGCGGTTGCTGGCTTTGTTCAAGACCAGCATAACCTTCTCGTGGGGATACTCCAGCAGGTCAGCGACCTCCAGGAACAGTTTGATGTTGCGAATGCAGTGCATCTCCAGGGTCAGCAAGGTAACGATGCGTGTGGCGACATCAAGCACAGCCAGCGAACGATCCTGGAACGAGGCCGGTGTATCAACAATGACGAAGTCGAACTCTTGCTTCAGGGCCTCGAGAATCGCCCGGATGTGATCCGAGCTCACCAGTTCGCCCCGCTGCGGATCGGGCGGCGCAAGCAACACCTTGACCTGCGAGGTATGGGTGGTCAGCACATCGTTGATCAGGTCGCGGTCGAGCTCATCGACGCGCTGGGCCAGTTCGATGATCGTCTTATCGGAGCGCAGGTTCAGGATCACGCTCAGGTCGCCAAAGAGCACATTGGCATCGACCAGGGCCACCTTCTTGCTGGTGAGTTGGCGGATGGCCACCGCGAGGTTGGCGGCCACCACGGAGGTGCCCACACCCCCTTTGGGGCTGAAGACGGCGATGATCTGGCCTTCGGCGCCGCCCTCCCCGGCCACCGCGACCCCAGGACCGGCACCGCCCACGACGGGGCGCGGCCGGGTTGCGGCCAGCTTATAGACGTGGCGGATCGACTTGTAAAGATCATCGGCGCTGATCGGCTTGGTCAGGAACTCGCGGGCCCCGGCCAGCATTGCCCGGCGCAGGTAATCCGTCTCGCCCTGCACGCTCATAATGATGACCTGGACCGTCGGGTCCTGGGTCATGATCGCCTCGGTGGCCGTAATGCCGTCCATGTCCGGCATATTGATGTCCATCAAGATGACATCGGGCCGCTGTTGCTTGGCGAGCGCGACGGCCTCGCGACCGTTGCTCGCCTTGGCGATCACCTCGATATCCTTTTCGAAGAAGAGCAGCTTCTCAAGCTGATCGCGTGTATCGACAATATCGTCGACAATCATGACGCGGATCTTCTCACCATCACTCATAGTTGAACGCTCCTCGCTGGTAGCCGGGTTTGGCGCCGCCTCGCGCCCGTGCAGATCGGATCGTATCATGTCAGGGAGAGCGCACCCTCCCTGCCCCCTCAAGGGGGAGCCAGCAGTTCATTATACCTATCCGCGCGGGCGCTGCACAGCCTCGTGCAGCATGAAGTCAGGACTGGTGCAGAGACTCTGGGGCAAGCCCCCAACCCCAGGTTGTTGGTTGGTGTTGGTGGCTATGCCACCAACACCAACCAACAACCCCTTGTCGGGATGAGATGAGCCTAGGGCACCCGCGTCGGCGCCGGCGTGCGGGTCGGCTCGGGGGTAAATGCCTCCTGCTCGCTGACCACCTGGGGCGGCTGCGAGCGCGGCAGCGGCAGCCCGAACTCGGAGATGAGCAAGTCCAGCGTCACGCCGATCGTCGGCTCGAAAGCGGCATCGCCGGCGCCGCGGAGCACCAGCACCATACGCGCATTCGAGGCCAGGGCGAACTCCATCAGTTCGATCTCCTGGTTATTCACCGCCAGCAGTATCGTCCAGGCGCTTGCCGTCAATTGGCCGGGCGCCTGGCCGCTGGATGGGTCGATCGGCTGGCCCGAGGCATCGACCTGGGGCAGGCTGCTGCTCTGCTCGGGGGCCGTGGCCGGATCCGGCGTCGCCTCGGTCGAGACCGGTGGGCGGATGATGCGCAGCACCTGGGCCCGTTGCACGATCGTCTTGGTGCTATTGAGCGTCAGGTCAGTCAGTGAGCGCTCCAGCACCGGCACCGGCACCCCGCCCTGTTCCTCGACGCGCTGGCCGGTAGGATAGGACTCGCGCCGGGGCACGCTGAAGGTGGCAACGACGTCGACAAAATCCCCGGGGGTGATCTGGTCAGCCACGCCCGAGAGATTGTTGACGATGAACGGGTAGGCCTTGTCGCGGGCCCGATCGGGCTCGGCGCTCGGAATCTGCTGTGAGAGGCCCGGGTTGGTCAGTGCAGCGGCGACGATGATCTCGTTGGCGCGGAAGGGCCGCGTGGTCAACTTGCCGACCACATCGCTGGTCCGCGAGAAGTTCTGGTTCGGGTCATATTCGGTCTGCGGAATGGTGATCACATCGAGCAGCGTCACGCTATCGGAGATCACCGTATTGGCTGGAATGTCGACCCGCGCGCGCACCACTTCCACCTCCGGCACCTCGGTGGGCAGGGCCGAGGTCGGTACGGGGCCGCCGACCAGGCCGCCACCGGCGCCTGGGAAGAAGAGGAAGAGGGCGATGGCTCCGACGATCAGGAGCAGGCCGATCAGCAGAATGAGCACGCCACCACGCCGCATAGGGGGGCATCCTTCCTTTCAGGGAGCGTTCGGCGGGAGAGTGGACCTGAATTCGCCGCATTATAGCACACACTGATAACCACAGACCGCGTTTTACTGCATTGCCAGCGGCAACCAGCCTTTACACTTTGCTGCGCTCGGGGCGGGGAGCAGGCAGCGCCGCCCGCTCCCCGCCCGCGCCGGTCAGCGCCGGAGCAGTGGCAGGTTGACCTGGCTCTGGCTGCGCACGCTGAAATTGACCACCCAGGGCTGGTCTGCCGTCGGCCGGGCGTTCGGCTCCTCGCCGCGGTTGTTGGCCTCGCCGGCGGCGCCCTCGGCCACGTAGTTCCACATGTCGAGCAGCACCGTTGCCGCGTAGTTGCCCGGCTGGCGGAACAACTCGCGCACATCGGCGATCGGCGTGCCGATCGAGCCGTCACTGTTGCGGATCAACTGGCCCTGGTCGTCGCGCACGCGGATCCAGCGCTGCGGATTACCCGTCGGGTCGGTGCCGCTCCGCAGCATCATCACCGCGCCCGGGGTCATCTGGTACTTGAGCACGCCGTAGAAGGCCACTACGCAGTCGGGGATCTGACCATCCGCCACCGGCATCGCCGGGATGCTGCTGGCATCGAGCACCGGTGGGGCCTGTTGGAGATCCGTCCGTCGGGTGCAGAGAGTCACCCAGAAGGTGCCATTGTCCTGCGTATTGGCCGCAATCGTGCTGTTGATGCCACGTGTGTTCAGGTTCATGATCTCCACATCGAAGCTGGACAATGCGCCGCCCACCCCGGTTTCGGCTGCGAAGTTGCGCAGCCGGATGTCCGGCGTGCCAGTTGGCAGGATCTTCTCGATCGTCACCCGGAACAGGCGCGGTGTGATGCCGGGATTGACCGGCTGTGCCGCGACCTCGCCGCTCAGGCCATTCTGCAGGAAGCGCACGCGGTACTGGAAGCAGGTCGCGATGAAGTCCTCGCCGCCAAAGACGTCGCTTAACCGTACCTTGTTCTCACCACTGGCGCGGCTGAAGAAATCCGAGCCGCTGTCACCGTCGAGGTCGTACCAGCGGTCGGTCGCGCGGAAGACCGACTCGTTGGGGCAGTTCGGGTTAGCACCATTGACCTTGCGGAACTGGAAGCGGATATCGGCGTTGGTATTGACCTGGCGACTCACATCCGCGAACCAGCTCACCGAGAGCACGCGCGAGTCGTTCTGGACACCATCGGCGGTGATCGTCACCGGGAAGACATTGGAGTAGAACCAGCCCTCGTTGGTGCGATTGCCCTCGATCACCTCATCGAGGCCGCCAAGTCGCCCGCGGTAGAGCGAGTCGCTCGGGACGTCCGCAGGGGTATTGCCGCCAACCACGAAGGCCCAGGCCGAGCCGAGGGTGTCGTTTCCGGTAGGATTGTCCGCCGGCGGCAGGGCGTCCATCAGCGCCGCCCCCGCATTGTAGCGCGGCGCGGGCAACACATCAGGCCCGGCATTGCCAATGAAATACTGCGTTGCACCGGGGACGCGCAGCAACTCCAGCTGGTCGTCGTGGACCGCAGTCTGCACCTTGCCGGAGACCGTTGTGCTGCTGGTACCACGTCCGCCGATCATATAGAGCTTGTTGTTATAGGCCACGCTGGTCAGGCCAAAGCGCTTGTCACCCTCCAGCGTCACCTGTTCGTTCGCCGGGTTGGGCCGATCGCTCCAACTCACCACGCCATTGGTAGGGTTGACCCGGCCACGGAAGACGAACTCATTGACCTGGTCCCCCGCCACGTTCTGCTTCCCGCCGGCGACGATGATCGCGTACTCGGGCGTGCCACCGACGGTCGTGGTGGCCAGCGCGGCGGTGTGGTCGTAGAGCCCGATGGCGCCACCCTCCAACGGCACGTCCTGCAGACTGCGCGCCCAGGGCGAACCCGGGGCGATCTGGTTGCTCCCCGGCACGCTCGGCGGGGCGCTGAAGGTGCCGTCGGCGTTGACCTGGGTGTAGAACACCGCCCGGTTGATCATGTTGCGCACCCCGAAGCTCGGACTCTCCGTCGGGTTGTAGGCCGAGATACCGCCGATCACATAGAGAAAGGCACGGTTGCTGGCTACCGGCACCAGCACCGCCGCCGCACCCTCCACGCCCAGCACCCGGCTGTCGATGCCGGTGCCAGCGGTGTCGAACGTGCCGCTGGGGACACGGTTCGGGCTGGGCAGCGACGGCTGCGAGCGCCAGGTGATCGTATCGCCATTGACCACGCCCACCTGCACCACGCCGGTGGTGAGGTTTTCGAAATTGCAGTTTCGCTCACTGTCGATCAGGCTGCCGCCGATCACATAGAGGTAGCCGGTGTCAGCACCGGTCTGCAGGGCGACCACCGAGGCGCGGGTGCGCTCACGGATCGTGAAATCTTGGCACTCAGGGATCATCTGCACGGCGGGCAACTCGCTGCGCAACCAGTTCTCATTACCAAAGAACCGCCCGTCCGTGATGCCGTGCGGCTGGTAGCCACCGGTGATCTGGTTGATGTTGGCCCAGTAGGCGAAGCCACTGTTCGTCGCCCCCCCGGCGCCCGTTCCACGGCTGCCACCGACGACGAAGAGCCGCCGGCCAATCACCGCTGCGCCGGCCCCGGCCAGTGGCTCCGGCAGACCACCACCCTGAACGGTTTGCCAGGGTTGGAGGAAGCCCACCGGGGCCAGTTGCACCGCGCCATTCAGGTCGTTCGGGTCGCTGGTGTCACGATCGGGGCCGAGCGAGGTGCGGAAAAAGCTGCCGCGGGCGAACTCGCGCTGCTCGTTATCAAGCGTCTGCGGAACGCCCTGCTGCGCGCGCACATTATGGCCGGGCAAGAGGGTGACCAGGGCTACGAACATGGTCAGCAGACTAACGAAAGGAATGTGCCGTCGCACGTTGTTGCGTGCCAACACTGGCGACCTCCTCTACTAGGGGTGGGCGGCGCCCACGGAGGCGACGGTCAAGAGGCAGCAGAGCGGGCTGATGGCTCAGCCGTGCAGGAACGGTACAGCATGAAAGCATTGAGCCTGCCCAGCCACCTGGCGGGGGGGCCAGGCAGCGCGCACCATGAAGCTCGCTACCGCCATCATACACGCCACCTGCTACCAGAATGAAATCTCGTTCATCTGGCCAGCGGCGTGAGAGCCGGACCACGGGGCAGTGATGCCGCCGCGGTCCGGCTCTCGCGGGTTAGTGCCGGACGTACTTGCTCCTACCTGGCGCAGACATCGCCGAACAGCCTGAGCTGCAGATCCTGGCGCTGGGTCTGGGTGAAGCCGCCCACGGATGTATTGGGGGCCACGCTGATCACGATATCGGATGCGGTGGTCTCGCCCTGGTAGATCAGGCTGTAGCGACGCGGCCCAACGTTTGGCGGATCGAGCGGGTGGCGGTAGAACAGGTAGGGCTGGAGCCGGTACGTCCCGGCGGGCAGGCGGTCGAAGCGGTAGGTCAGCGCGCCGCCACGCTCGCGGTCAGCCCGGATGGGCGCTCGATACTCGGTGCCGGTGCTCTGGTCGGTAAGGATGACCTCACCCACATTGGGATAGATCAGGCCGCCAACCGACTGGAAATTCGCCTCGGGGATTACATTGGTCCAGGCGGCATCGGCACGCGGCTCGCAGAGCCCGCTCTCGACCTGGGTATTGATCGCCTGCATGATCGCGTCCACATTGGTGCGCCCGCTACTGTCACGCTGCAGTTCCGCAGCCGAGAAGAAGTAGCTGGGGAAGGAGGGGATGCCATCGCGCAGACCGGTATCAGGGACGCTAGAGAGCGCGACGGAGAAGACCTCAACATCGTTGGCCTGCAACTGCTGCCGGCTAACATTGACCGCCTGGGTGATCGGGCGGTCGAGCCCGG
Organism: Chloroflexaceae bacterium; assembly: GCA_034432515.1. Classification (GTDB taxonomy): domain Bacteria; phylum Chloroflexota; class Chloroflexia; order Chloroflexales; family Chloroflexaceae; genus JACAEO01. The sequence goes on from DAOUBZ010000367.1 coordinate 11,729, forward strand.
CGGGAATGCTCCCGCTCCTGATTGTGCGCCCACCGATGTCGGTGGTCTGGCAGTTGGCCATTTCGAGCACCAGCGAAGTGCGGCAGACATGGCCGTTTGGATAGGTATTCTGGTCGCTCGAGCCGGCCCGCAGATTGGTGTTGTTCGGATCGAGCAACTGGTTGGACACGCCATCGGTGATGAAGACCACCACACGCTTGTAATCCCAGGTTCGGCCATTCTCGGTCACGGTGCGCGGCGCGCTGCCGAGCAACTGGGCGGCGCGGAGCAAGCCACCGGCGCCGTTGGTGCCACCCTGGGTGCGGTACTGCTGCCAGCCAGCAGCATTGATGTTGTTGATGATCGTAGTCGGGTTGTTCGAGAAGCCACGCGTGTTACTCGACGGGACGTCGTGGGTGTACCAGACCAGAGCCATCTGGTCGGAGGGCCGGGCGGTGGTGTATTCGGCATTGCCCGGCATGTTGGTCGAGCGCACGAGCGACTCGAGGGCGCGCTTGGCGACGGTAATGCGCCGCTCGTCGACGTTGTTCCAGTAGTACTGTACACCGGTGTTGAGCACCTCAACCGGTGGGGCGCCAGCCGGGCCATTGGTGCACTGCCACCAGCCGCGGGCGGGACGCGAACCGGGGCCCCGGTCGCACTGGCCGGCGAAGTTGGCGCTCATCGAGCCGGAGACGTCGAGCACGGCGACATACTGGATCGGGCGGCGATCCTGGGGCCGGAACTGGTACTCGGGCCAGATCGAGACCGAGCCCAGCAACTCGACGATACCCTCGGTATTCGGCTCGATCACGCCGGTATAGAGACAGGGCTTGCTCTGGGGCCTGGGGTCTCCGAGGAAAACCATGTCGTACCACTTGTCGCTGCGCGTCTGGCCCTTCTCGAGCAGCACGAAGAGGCCCAGGCGCACGACGTGGAAGCGCGAGTTGGTGCCCGTGCCGACAGCGGTACCGTGAATGGGCAGGATCATCCTGGTGCCGACGCGCATATGCTCGTCCATCGCGTCACGCACGTCGTTGGAGTTCTTGAAGCCGGTATCGCCCCAGACCCAGTCGCCCTCATTGAGCACGCCCGGCTGCTCGGGGTAGACCGCGGGCCGATTCTGCGGCGTTGGCCAGGGCGCCTCTTCGAAGCCCTCGCCGAGGTTGCCCTCGCCGGTGAGGCTACGCGCCAGGTGCACCTCACTCCGCGCGCCAGGGACGCTATCGCGCCAGCGCAGCCAGCTAAAGTTGCCGGGGGTGGTATTGCCACTGACAACCAGCCGCATGGCGGTGAAGCCGACGTAGCGATCATTGGTGCCAGGCAGGTCGCCGGGCTGGATCACGCGCCAGTTGAGATTCGGGTCAGTTTGCCGAACAAAACGATCACCATCAATCACCTGATTGCTGACCGTCAGCGGGTAGACGCCGGACTGATTGGTGCAGGTGCCGGCGTGGGCGAGGGCGCTGATCGGCAGGTCGTTGCGCCCGACGACGCGGGCGAAGTTGGTATCAACACGGCCACGGAGGCTCACTTGCACAAAGGCCACGTTATTGGGCACACGGTTGGAGTCGTTGGTAATGAAGGGTGAGCCGTTGCTGATCGGCCGGCCCTGGGCATCAAGGTACATCGCGCGCAGTTCAAGCTGACCGGGAGCAGGTTCGGCGCCAGGTGCGGCAACTTCGACGCCGTTCGCTCGAAGTGAGTTATCGATCGAGGTATAGATCACTTGATTGGTAGTACTGCTACTACGATTAATGTAGGTATTCATACCGGCAAGCGCAGCGGTATTGGCTGCGGCGACGGCCCGGCGCTCCTCCGAGAAGGTGTTGCCGACGTCGGCCGACAGGCCGACCATCGCGACGATGATGACGAGCATCAGGCCGAGCAGCGGCAGGCTCTGACCGGGCGTGCGCGCGGCCCGCAGGCGTCGGCGCGTGGGCTGGGTATTCACCATTGGTGTCTCCTCCATCCGTGTGGGTGCTAGGTTGCTGGCTGGCGGTGGGCCGCAGGCGTGGCTGGCACGGCTGCAACCGCACGGGCTGGGCGGCCTTCGCGCTGAACTGCGCTGATGCTGCGGACGCAGCGCGCTGCGTCCATACGTTCCTCAGCATTGGCGCCTCACGACACGCGTTCTAGTTGTAGTACGAGCTCCGGATCGGCATAACCGTCGAAGTCTGCAGGCGCACCGTATTGGCAAACGAGGGCGCCAGCGGGAAAAGGAAACGGTAATCGGTGCGCACGGTGACCCGCACCCAGCAGGCGGTGCCGCCCGCCTGCATATCGACACCACGCTGATCGGTGGCACAGGTAGGAGTGAGGTTGCGCGGGTTCAGTCCCTTCAGTAACTCGACCTGGATGTAGGCATCCGATCGGCCCCAGTTGGTATGGACGGCACGGCCAGTCTCAAGCTCATCGAAAACACCATTATTGTCAAGATCGCGCAGATTGGCAAAGCCGGTGGTCTGATTGCCGCCTGCGTTGCGAACCCGGCGCACAATCTCGGCATAATTGAGATCCACCCGCTGCAACTGGCCATTCTGTAGCACCTGCACCGGGTAGCTGCCGAAGGTCGCACCCTCCTGGGCGGCGACGCGCATGCCCTGCAAGGTGAAGAAGATCAGCCCCAGGTCAACGGCCGCAGCGAGCAGGAGAAAGAGCAGGGTACCGGCGAGGGCCAGTTCAACCAGGGCCTGGCCCCTGGCCCGCGGTTGCCGGCGTCGTTGGTGAAAGTGTCGTCGCATACGTCGGCTCGCTCCTGCTACTGGTTCAGTTCGCGCCATTCAGCCATATCGCGCGCACAGGCCATGCCCGCCGGGCGCGTCGGATCGACGCCAAGGTTCTCAAGCGAGCGGCGCTGGGTCACCCGCAGATTGATCGTGCCGGTGCTGCCGCCAATGCGCAAGAGCTGGAACAACGGCGTGATGCCGGTGACCGGATAGTCGATCGTGATCTCGATCGGGCCACGATCCCGCAGGTTGCGCGTATCCCCCCCATTGGGGTAACGGATGGTCACGAAATCAGCGACATTACGACCCTGGTTGATCCCGCCGTTGAAGAGCGTGGTATCCGTTTCTACCGCCGCCATGATCGTATTGACACAGTTGTCGCCGCGAAAGCCGGGATAGTCACTGTCGCCGGGGGGATTCTGCCGATAGTTCAGCCACGACTCGTAAGGAGGGACCTGGGCTGCGGCCTCGGCGCCATTCCGGGCAGCCTGCGAGACGGTGGAGTAGGCGTAGATCACATAGCCAAACTCCATGATCCCGAACAGCACAAGCAGGAGGAATGGCATCACGAAGGCCATCTCGACGATTGATTGCGCAGAATGACGACGACCCATACACTCCTCCAACCTTCCGACCTGTCAACCGATTATAGGCGCGGGCCGCTCCGCGCCTCAATAGTCAAAAGGTACCGTGTCGCCGCGAAGATGACAGATTGCTGACACTCCGGCTGGACGAGGCCCGACGGCGGCGCCGGGCCTCGTCCAGCCCACAAGACGTGTGCAACGTCGTCGGGGCACGCCCCAGACCCCAGGTTGTTCGGTGGGTTTGGCGGCTACGCCGCCAACACCAACACCAGCGTGTCGGGCGGCGTAGCCGCCCCCCCTCGCCGAAGGCGGACGTTGCCCAAACCCCGCTCAGGGATGTGCAAAATATGGACAAAACCGCACCTGGTACGGTATACTGAAGCCATGGAGCACTACGCGCATCTACAAGAAGAGTTCGTCGTCGTCGCAGCGCCACTGGCCCGGGTCGAGCGGGTAATGACCGAGCAGGCGCTGATGTTGCGCTGGATGTCGCCGGCGGTACGCTTCGAGCCGCTGAATGGCTGGAGTTTCGCGCGCGGGGCGCGCTGGCGCCTGACACTGACCGGGCTCGGGCGAGTGCTTGAGGCGAACTATATCGTCTACGATCGACAACCGGGCCTGATCCTCTGGGCCTTTGACGGCTTCTGGGAGGGCTTCGATGCCTGGCACTGGCGTCCCTACCAGGACAGCCCGACCAACACCCTGATCCAGAACAGAATTGAATACAATCTGCGTATTCCGATCATCGATCTGCTCTGGCCGGCTACGGTGGGCCCGCTGATGGGCTGGGACGCCAGGGTGCAGATGCGCCGGCTGAAGCGGGTGTGTGAGGAAGACGCAGTGGGGGAGCAAGGGTAGGATGGCACGACCATTTTTGCCAATGACCGACAAGTGGCGGCGTGAGTTTGTGCAGCCACGGGGCCCGGCCAACGTGCCCCAGGAGGGGGAACTCGCGCCGGACTTCACCCTGCCCTACGCTCGCCTGACGCTGAGTGCGGCGGGTGAGGAGCAGATCGAGTACGGGCGCACCATCACGCTGAGCGCGCTGCGCGGCCGCCCGGTGGTCCTGAACCTGACGCGCATCGTGAGCGATCGCTTCTTCTGACCGCACTGCGCGCCGCAGCTGGATGCTTTGCGGGAAGCGTATGGTGAGTTCGAGCGGCGGAACGTGCATCTGCTGGTCGTGAGCAGCACCGACCTGGAGATGACCAGCTTCGTAGCGGAGACGTTGCGTGCCCCCTACCCGGTGCTGAGCGACCCTGAGTGGTCGGTGTTCTACCGCTACGGGATGGGTTCGGCCATGGGCGTACCGCTGCCGGGGTCGTTCGTGATCGACGCGGCGGGTATCATCCGCTGGTGGTGGGCGGCACCGTTCTCAGTGGTCTTCTCGCCACCGAGCCCGGCCGCGCTGCTGCAGGTGATCGACGAGCTGGAACTGGCGTAAGTAGTCTGTAAACTAAGTTTCCCGGTGTTTGTCACCCCGAGCGGAGCGAGGGGTCTACCGCACCAGGAGGCGGAAGATGCTTCGCTTCGCTCAGCGTGACAGGGCGAGCGAAAGACCGGAAGACTTAATTCACAGACTAGTCAGTGAGGACATACTGCGGCCCCTTTCGTGACATTGCGAAGGGGGCCGTGGCGATTCTTAATCGTGACCGTCGATATACCGATCGATCATCTGCATCCAGTAGGGCCAATCGTGGCACCAGCCATCCCAGAGGCGCAAGGCATTGCCGATACCCCGTTCCCAGAGCTGGCGCGAAAGCAACTCATTCGACCAGACATTCGGATCCTCGCGGCCGGTGGCGAGAATAATGTCGGTTTCGCGCAGGCGGTCGAGGGTCCAGGCGTCGCTCAGGTTGGGGACAAAGTCAACCGGGTTGTGAAAATAGAGCCCCTGGGTGTAGTGGCCGAAGAAGCGGCGCAGGTCGTAGAGACCGCTGAGGCCGATCACACGGCGGATGACGCCGGGATGGCGCAGGGTGAAGATCACGGCCTCGGTCGCGCCGAAGGAGCAGCCGGTGGCCATGAGATACGGGTTGGGATTGATGGCCTGGATGAGAGGGATGACCTCGGTGAGCAGGTAGTGCTCGTACTGCTCCTCGCGCCACATACGGGCGTCGGTCGCCAGGCCGTAGTTGTACCAACTCTCAGCGAACACGCTATCGACGCAGACCAGTTGCAGCCAGCCCCGCTCGATGCGTGGGGCAAGCGCAGCGACCATGCCGCGCTCCTCATACTCGAAGAAGCGGCCATGGGAGGTAGGAAACACCAGGCAGGGCGGGCCGGCGTGGCCGAAGATCAGCAACTCCATGTCGCGGCTCAGGGCCGGGCTGTACCAGCGGTGAAAGTCTCGGCGCATGGTGAGGCAAGTGCGGCTTTTCAGACGTCCGTTGTGGGTTGTCGCGCGTGGGTGCGAGGAGGCGATGCGATCGCGTCCTCGTGTCTCGGGTCAGCGCCCGAAACCCTCAGCAAGCTTCCGCCACGCGGGACTGGTGCGTACCGTGGTGGAGAGAGCACGTGATGCGCGGCTATGATAGCCGCCCTGGGGCGTGGTGTCAATCGTGCTCAATACGGCACGAACTCTGGCGGGAGCAGGTGGGCGCCGCTGAACTCGACGCGGAGCGTCGTCGCGTCGCGGCTGACGGCGCTGATCACCGCCTCGATGTAGCGCTCGCCGGCGCGCCAGCGCACAATATCGCCCTGGCGCAGATCGTAGTGCGCCGGGCGCGCGTGGCTCGTGCTACAGTCGATCACGAACCCGGTGGAGTCGAGCTGATCGACCGGCAGATCGGTGTAGCGATGACCGTAGTCACGGCGATAGACACTCACGGTAACGAGCGGCGGCTGGAGCATGACCTCGCACTGCTGGACCCTGCTCGCGGTTCCGGTGATCAGACGCACTCCCCGCGCCGCGGCGCGGGGAGTGCGTCTGGCTATTTCTTCGACACCGTCCGAATACCGAACACCGCGTAGAGTGGGCAGAAGCCAAGCGCGGCGGTCGTCAGCATGACCAGCGCCAGGATGGCCGGGATCACCTGCCACGGGCCGCCAAACGGCGCGAACAGCGCAATCAGGCCGAAGACGGCCGCCAGCACCAACCTGATATCGCGGTCGCTGGTACCTGTATTCTGGGGCATGGCCCTTCTCCTTCTGGCAGCTGCCATTTCCTTGTGCATCGCTTCACGACTTTGGCGATAGCATAGCATGGCGGTGGCGCGCTGACGGGTAAGGGACAGCCACCCGGCGTGAAGAGCCGTCCACTACGCCTGGGGCCGAGTTATTGGCGCAGCCAATGACTCGGCCCAACACGCAAGGCTGGTGCAATCTGCCTGGGGCAAGCCGCAAACCCCAGTTAGTTCGTTGGTTCTGGCGGCTGCGCCGCACGACCCACCGCGGGAGGCAGAGGTTGCATCAGCCCAACAGGGGCTTTCCGATGCAGATCGTGATCATTGGCGAGTAGGAGGTGAGCTACGATGCCGCGGGCGAGCCGGCCCTGGTGATCCACCACGTCGTCCGCGGCTACGATGCGGCTGTCTTCGACACGACGACCGCTGCCGAGCTGGGCGCGCTACTTGCCGTCCGGCAGAAGCGCATCCGCGAGCTCGGCAGCTACCGCGCTGTCTTTGGCGCTGGGGGCGATGTCACACTGTACACCGCGACCAACCAGCGTGCCGTCTACCTGACGGGCGAGCAGGCGGCACGGCTGGCAGCCCTGCTGACGGTTACTTCTTGAGCGGCTGGCCGGTGTAGGGGTCATACTGCCACTCGCCGGTCGGGTCAAGGCTGGTCTGCTGGGGCGCGGGCAGGCTGCTCGGCTCGGGCGCAGCCGTGCCCTCCTGGGGCATCACGATCCAGAGGATCACGTAGATCAGCGGGCTGAGGCCGCTCAGGACCGCCAGCACGAACACCAGTCGCACGATCGTGGCATCGATGCCGAAGTAACGGGCCAGGCCGCCGCACACGCCGCCAATAATCCGATCGGTCCTGCTTCGAACCAGGCGATTGTCCACCAGGGTCTCCTTCCTACTATGGCTCACGGTCCGCAGTACGCGGCGCCGGTCGTCTCCTGCCCATACGACGACCGCGAGACCTGATTGTTGCGCCGGTGGTCTTCACCAGAGTGCCACCCGATCTTCACAGCCTCTTCACAGCCTGTAGCTAGACTGAGGCGGTCATTCAGCCACGCGCCGCCGGAGCTGCATGCCCGGCGGCATCATGCAGAACAGAGGAGAGCAACGATGAAACGCACCCTACGTTCGACCCTCGCCGGCCTTGGCATCACCGTTGTGCTGGCCAGCGGGCTTGCGCTGACGGCGCCCGGCGCTGCGCAGGCCGCGCGTACACCTGGCGCCCAGGCGGTGGTGACGCACCTGGAGGCCCAGCGCGGCGGCGAGCGAACCGGGCGCCGCGGCGCCCCGCTGGTGGCCGCCCTGGTGCGGGCTACTGCTGAGGCGACCGGGCTGAGCACCCAGGATGTCGTGACCGCGCTGCGGAGCGGCCAGAGTCTGGCCCAGATCGCCGCCGCCAACGGCAGCAGCGCCGAGGCCGTCGTGCAGGCGGTGACCGCCAAGGCCAGGGAGCGCCTCGACCGCCAGGTGGCCGCCGGGCGCCTGAGCCAGGAGCGGGCCGACGAGCAACTAGCCCGGCTGACGACCCAGGCGACGGACCTGGTGAACGATACAACGCTTGGGACGAAGATCGATGAGCGCATCGACACGGTGCGCACGCGGGCTGTCACCCCGGGGCTGGTACGGGCAGCGAGCGACATCACTGGCCTGCCAGTGGGCGATATTGCCGGCCGCCTGCGTGATGGCGAGAGCCTGGAGCAGATCGTGCGCTCCGCGGGCGCCGATCCGACGGCGGTGATCGACGCCGCGACGGCCGCCTTCCGCGCCGCGGCTGAGCAGGCGATGAGCGCCACACGCTAGCGACTCACGAGTGTCGCCCGGGACCGAGGATCCGAGGAGGCGCGGACCCGAGGAGGCGCGGACCCGAGGACCCGGGGACGCGACGAGGCGCGGAGGGGTTGGTCCTCGCATCC
>DAOUBZ010000368.1:0-7400 GCA_034432515.1 Chloroflexaceae bacterium
CGCACATGTTCCGGCCGAGGTGATCGCGGGCAGCGGCGATACGCGGCGCGTGAGCCTGGCCCTGAGCAAGATCGAGTTAAGCGATGAATGAACCTGTACGATGGTCTGCCCCCGCCCGCTTCCCGGTCGTTGATGTGCGTATCAGCGCGCTGACCTTCGATCAGGCGCTGAGGCTGATCGATGGCTGGATCACCCACCGCGAGCGCCACTACGTCAATGTCTGCACCACCCACACGGTGCTCGAATGCCACGACGCGCCCGAACTGGCTGCGCTCGTCAACCAGGCGGGAATGGCCACCCCCGACGGCATGCCCCTGGTCTGGCTCGGGCGCTTGCGGGGCCACCCGGTCGAGCGGGTCTATGGCCCCGACCTCATGCTCGCCGTCTGTGAGCGTGGTCAGGCCCGTGGCTACCGCCACTTCTTCTACGGTGGCGCTGAGGGCGTGGCCGAGACGCTGGCCGAACGGCTGCGCGCGCGCTTCCCCCGGCTGCTTGTGGCCGGTACCTACTGCCCGCCTTTCCGCCCACTCACCGCCGCGGAAGAGCGGGAGGTGGCGGCGCAGATCAACGCCAGCGGCGCCGATATCGTCTGGGTGGGCCTGGGGACGCCAAAGCAGGACTACTGGGTGGCGCGCTTTCGCCCGTTGCTCACCGCCCCGGTGCTGATCGCGGTGGGTGCCGCCTTCGACTTTCACGCCGGGCGGGTGCGCCAGGCGCCACGCTGGATGCAACGTGCCGGCCTGGAGTGGTTCTTCCGCCTGACGCAGGATCCGCGCCGGCTCTGGAAGCGTTACCTGGTGGGCAATCCGCGTTTCGTCTACCTGGTGGCGCGACAACTGCTGGGTGGTGGTGATCGTCGTGGACGGTGATTGCTGATTGCGGGCTCTCGTGGTACACTGACGCGGCCCTGTCATCGGGCTGTCATCTGATCCACGACGAGGTGCGATCGGACCCCTGGCTCGTCGGTCGTCATCAGAGCACAGCACAACAGGTAGCCTATGCTTGAACGTCTGCGGTACCGGGTGACCGGGAGTGTCCTGGTCTGGGATCTGCTGCTCACGCTCTTCTGCCTCTACATTGCCTCGCATATCCGCATTACTCTCGAGTTTGGCAATGATTTGCCGCGCCAGGCCGTGCAGTTGCCCTGGCACCTCTACCTGGCAGTGGCCTTGCTCTGGCTGGTGGTCTTCCTGCTGCTGACCCCGCAGCGCGCGCTCTTTACCCGTAGCCTGCTGGAGGCAATCGGGCGCCTGATCGGCGCGGTCACCCTCGCTTCCGCCAGTTTCGCCGGCCTGCTCTACCTCTCGCTGCGCGATGTCTCGCGGCTCCAGTTTCTGTACTTCGCCGGCCTCAACCTCGGCGCCTTGCTGATCTTCCATTTGCTGATGCGCGCCTATGCCAACTCGCGCAATCGGCTCTACACCCGGCGCCGCGCGCTGGTCGTCGGCGATGCGAACACTGCTGAACGCCTCGCCGATGAGTTTGCGCGTCGTCCGTGGACCGGTGTGACCCTGGTGGGGTATACCAGCGATGCCCTTGACGCGCCCGGCAGGGTCCAGTGCCTCGGCACGGTCGATGATACCCCGAACCTGATTGGCGAACATCAGATTGACGAGGTGATCTTCGCAATGCCGAATCAGCAGCAGGAGCGCGTGGCCAGGCTCTCGCTGATGTTGCTCCAGCAACCGGTGATGGTGCATATGATTCCCGGTGTGCTTGACCTGACGTTTGCCCGCACGCCGGTGGAGACGGTTGGCGGCATTCCGCTGATCAGTCTGCGCGAGTCGGCGCTCACTGAGCCGCAGCGGGTCTTTAAGCGCATGTTCGACATCGCCGCCAGCACGCTGTTACTCGTCGCACTTTCACCGCTCATGCTGTTGATTGCACTGCTGATCAAGCTGGAGTCGCCGGGTCCGGTCTTCTTTCTCCAGGAGCGGATTGGCGAGCAGGGCCGTCGCTTCAAGATGATCAAGTTCCGCAGTATGTACCAGGATGCCGAGCGGCGCTGGCACGAGGTCGCGACGCGCGATGAACAGGGCAACCTCGTCCATAAAGTCGAGGATGATCCCCGGGTGACGCGCATTGGCCGCAAGCTGCGGCGCACCAGCCTCGATGAGTTGCCGCAACTTTTGAATGTGCTGCGCGGCGAGATGAGCCTGGTTGGCCCGCGCCCCGAAATGCCCTATGTCGCCGCCGAGTACCAGCCCTGGCAGTGGCAGCGCTTCCGGGTGCCGCCTGGCATCACCGGCTGGTGGCAGGTCAACGGGCGCAGCGATAAGCCTATGCACCTGCATACTGAGGATGATCTCTATTACATCCAGAACTACTCGTTCTGGCTTGACCTGCGCATCCTCTTCAAGACCTTCGTCGTCGTCTGGCAGGGTCAGGGTGCATATTAGCGAATAGGGAACGAATAAACGAATGTGGGAGGAGTGCTCGTCTGGCTGAGGTGACGCGCAATCCGGAAGTGACGCGCAATCCGCCGGTGGCCGGTAGCGAGCCATTGCCTGAGTCGTTGGCGCAAACGGCGCGAACGACTCTTGCTTTTGCCCGGCTTTCTCTGGGCAAGTGGCTGTTCGCGCTGGCGCTGTTGCACGGCCTGCTCTACCTCGTGCTCGTCCCGCCCTGGCAGCACTACGACGAGCCGAACCACTTCGAGTACGCCGCCCAGATTGCTGCTGGTGAAGGTCAGGCGCCGGGCCCGGCCAGCGTCGCGCTTAGCCGCGAGATCGCTGACTCGATGTACCGCCACGCTTTCTGGCCCCCCGGCGTGCGTCCCGATCTGCTTGCCCCCGGGCCAGTACCCCTTGGTGCCAGCCAGCGCGTTCACCCGCCGCTCTATTATGCCCTGATCGCCGTTCCACTCACCTGGACGCGCTATCTCGCCGTGGAAACGCAGCTCTATACGGCGCGAGCGGTGAGCGTCTTGCTCTATGCGCTCACCGTGCTCGCCGCCTGGCGCATCGCGGTCACGGTCGCGCCCGATGAGCCCGCGATCCAGCTCGCCTTCCCGCTCACTGTGCTGCTCATGCCCACCTTCGCCGACCTGATGGCAGCAGTGAACAACGATGTGCTGCTCAACATGGCCGCAGTGACAGCCCTGCTGGGCGCGGTGCTGCTCGTACGCGATGGGCCGCGCCCCCTGGCCCTGGCGCTGGCCGGGCTCGGCTTGCTCGTCGCGGTGCTCGCCAAGCGTACCGGCCTGACCCTGATCCCGGTAGTCGGGCTGGCCGGTTTCTGGGCGCTGCGCCGGACACGCTTGAACCCCTGGCTCGTGGTGAGCGGCGCTCTGGCGCTGCTGATCCTGGGTGCCCTCGTCGCACTGCGCCCGGTGACGGTAGACGGTCCCGGGGGCGCCCACACCGTCCTGGCAGCCCGTGACTGGGTCACGGCTATCGATACCGCCTACCTGCGCCTGGACCTGGATAACTGGGTCCGCTCGGTGAGCGATCCGGAGTTGATCGCGCGACGTTATGAGACCCTGGTTGTCGTCGCCTTTACCAGCTTCTGGAACCGCTTCGGCTGGGGTGATATTACGGCCGGCCAGGGCTGGGACTGGGGCTTCGCTGTCCTGGCGCTGGCTGCCCTGGTGGGGTTGGCCCGTGGTCTGCTGACAGCGCGCGACCAGTCGCAGCTCGGGCAGCGGCGCACGATCTGGCTCTTTTGCACTGCGGTGATCCTCGGCTGGGTCGCCATCTTTGCCCGCCTCCACCCCCTGCCGCCACCGGAGGTCACGGTGTACGTCCCCCGTGGACGCTACATGTTCTGGGCGCTGGCGCCGACGCTCTGGCTGTTGCTCCTCGGCCTGCAGCTGCTGCTCCCCGCGCGCTGGCGTCCAACGAGCCTCTGGGCGCTGGTCGCGCTCTTCGCCGTCTTTGACCTCTTCGCCCTTGCCGCGATCGCCGCCGCACGCTGAATGGCTTCCCCGTTGCCTTACGCCCAGAGCGCGCAACCAGGCTTGCCGCCCGGAGCTTGAGCGAGGTCTGCAGGGCAAGCCTCAACCCTCGGTTTGTTCGATGGTTCTGGCGGCGAAGCCGCCAGAACCATCGAACAAACGCCGCCTGGGGCGGCGCAGTTGCCCGACACCCATCGCCGGAGGCGGACATTGCATAAGCCATGGCTTGCCTCCCGTCATTGACGCCCGGCAGGGCTTCTGCTACAATCGCTCGGGCATTTTTTCGACACGGATCCGGTTCGGAACGATGGAAGAAGAGATCGATCTCCGGCCCTATCTGCAGGCGGTGCTGCGCCAGTGGCGCTGGATCCTCGGCGCCGTGCTGCTTGCGGTGCTCGCCGCAGTGGCCTTCACCCTCGTTCAGCCGCGCGCCAGCCGGGCCAGCGCCACGGTGCTGATCGACCCGGTGATCTCGCAGGTCGCGCTCGACGCGCGCTTCAGCGAACGCGATACCGGCCCGTTCACCAACGCCACAACCCGGCGCCAGGCCCTGCTTGACCTGGCCGAGAGCCCGGTGCTCGAGGCGCGGGTGAGCGCTGACCTGGGTGACAGCACGGTACGACCCGGTGATCTGCTCAGGCGGGTTGAAGTGAGCGCTGCCAGCGACCTGTTGACGATTACCGCCAGCGGCACCGATGCAGCCGAGGCCGGGCGCCTTGCCCAGGCCTGGGGCCAGGCCTATGAGCAACTCGTCGCCGAGCTCTACAGTGGCGGCAACCTCGGTGTGGAGCAGATCGAGGCCGAACTGGCCGAAGCGCAGACGCGCCACGCCCAGGCCCGCCGCGACCTCGATACGTTCCTCCGCCAGGGTGACCTCGCGCGGACTGGCCAGGAGGTGTCACGGCTGGAGATGCTCCTTAGGGCCTCGCGGGAGGCGCAGCAGGCGCTCTATACGAGCTACCTCTCGCGAACGCAGGAGTTGAACCTGGTCCTCGAGGACGCCCGCGCCCTGCGCGCCCAGCTGCAGTCCAGCCCCGCTGGCGCGCCCGCCGATGCGCTGGCCGCCCTGGTGCTGCGCCTGCGCGCTGCCGGCGGCGAGAATCTGCCCGTCGATCTGAGCATCGGCAGCCCTGAGAGCCTCAGCGCCGGACGTGAGGCGACGCTGGGTGAGCTTGAGCAGTTGATCGCCGTGCTCCAGGCAGAGCGCGATCGGGTCGTGGCTGAGACGGGGCGGATTGCGGCCGCGATCGCTGCCGGCGATACCTCCGCCGTTGGCGTCGACCCGCAAGCCCGGGCACGCTATGAGCGCGACCTGGCCGCTGCCCAGGGCCGGCTCGCCGAGCTTTTCACCCAGCAACGGGTGCTGAGCCAGACCGTTGATCTGGCCCAGAATACGCTCGCGGTGCTCCAGGCCAAACGCGACGAGCAGGCGATCGCGCGCACGACCTCCAGTGTCAATGTGCGCTACCTGGGAAGCGGCCCGGTGCGCCCGCCCTCGCTGCTGTTCCTGCTGCTGCGCAACGGGCTGCTCGCCGCGCTGCTGGTGGGTTTTCTGGCGGTGAGTGTGGTGATCGCCCGCGAGATCGCGCGCCAGCTGGGCCGCCCGGCCTCCACCCCGGGTGCCCCCCGTGGTGAGCCTGCCCCCGATCGTACCGCCGCCTCGGATTAGTGCCGGTATAGAGGAGTCCATCGTTGCCATGGAGCGGCCCCTGCTCTCGGTGATCATGCCCTGCTATAACGAGGCGGCCACCCTGCCGCACATCCTCGAGCGGGTCTATGCCGTTGCGCTCGATAAGGAAGTCATCGCCGTTGATGACCACTCCTCCGACGCGACGCTTCAGGTCTTGCAGGCGGAGGCTGCGCGCAACCCGCGTCTGACGGTCATCAGCCACCCGACCAACCGGGGCAAGGGCGCCGCGGTGCGTAGCGGCCTCGCCCATGCGCGCGGCCAGATTACCATTATCCAGGACGCCGACCTGGAGTATGACCCGAACGATTACTATACCCTGGTCAAACCGATCGTTGAGGGCCGCGTCGATGTTGTCTATGGTAGTCGCTTTATGGGCAGCCATACCGGTATGTACTTCTGGAACGCGATCGGCAACAAGGGGCTGACCTTCCTGACCAACTTTCTCTTCAATTGCTGGATCTCGGATATGGAAACCTGCTACAAGGTGATGCGCACCGAGATCATCCGCGAGTTGAACCTGGAGAGCAACGACTTTCGCCTCGAGCCCGAGATTACTGCCAAGGTGCTCAAGCGTGGCCATCGGATCCTCGAGGTGCCGATCAGCTACATCGGCCGGACCTACGAGGAGGGCAAGAAGATGAAGCCCAGCCAGGGTTTCTATGCCATTCTCGCCCTGCTGCGCTACCGCCTGGCCGACTGAAGCACTGAGTAGCATGAGTGAGTTGCTGATACCACCAGAGCGGGTGGCTCGCTGCGCTCGTGGCTGGATGGCCACGGTGTCATACCAGTGACGACTGATGAGTGACGAGCCGCACAGTCCGCATCACGCTGCGGAGCCGCGCCAGGTCGATTGGCAATGCCTCAGTCGAGGCCGGGCAGGAGCGGCAGTTCGATCAGCCGCATGCGGGCCAGCCGCGATCGGTCAGCTTGCTCATCAGCACGTGCTGGGGTTGCGGGTCGGAAGCCTGGTTCTTTTTTCGCCCGGCAGCTCCGGGCGCACTATGGGTGTGCGCACGCCACGCTATGCCGGGAACGAATCGGGCTGCGCGAACGTCACATTGGCAGGACATGTCGAAAGGGGGCAGCTATGCGTACGCTCACCCCAATTGTGTTGCTCGCCTTGCTGCTGACGGCTTGCGGCACGACGGGTGTAGCTGTGCCGCCCACCGCGCTGCCCGCTGCCAGCGTGACTGCACAGCCCGCCTGGACGGCGACGCCAACCGTGGCGTTGCCATCTCTGACACCGGCGACAACGCCACCGCCCACTGTAGTGCCAACGGAGGTCTCTGTGGCGCCAACCGATCGCCCCGACCGATCAGCGCAGACGCCGCAGCCAACGCCCGCGGCGCGCCCGCTGCCGACCCGCATTGTTGCCACGCCCGCGCCGGCAGTCACCGGCGAGGCGCCGGCCGCATTGCTCGACCGTATCCTTGCCGACGTCGTGCAGCGCAGCGGCGCGAACCGCCAGGAGGTCGTCATCGTGCGCGACGAGGCCGTTGTCTGGCCCGATGGCTCGCTTGGCTGTCCGGAGCCAGGCGTGGCCTACCTGCAGGTCCTGACCGACGGCTACTGGGTGGTCGCCCAGGTTGGGGATACGCGCTACGACTATCGCGTCGACGCCGATGGGCGGTTCCGGCTGTGCACCGCACCCTGACGGTGGGGCGCCGGCGGAAGCAATCGGGGTGACGGGGGCGCAACCGGAACGGCATATTCGGAAGGCGGCCCTAGTACTACAACGAAGGTTGGCCTTCTGCCGCATCACTACGCCGTACACCTGTCACCCTGAGCGGAGGCGTAGCCGAAGCGAAGGGTCTC
>DAOUBZ010000369.1:0-6803 GCA_034432515.1 Chloroflexaceae bacterium
TCTCCAGCGCCCGGCCGTAATTGCTGTTCTCTTCGGTATTGATAATCTCGCCACTGAAGACGCGATCGATCGTCTCCTCCAGGCTGGAGCGCTCGATCTCTGCGCTGATCTCGGCCAGATCGCTCACAAAGACGAAGCTGCGCACCCGGCTAAAGAGCGACTGCAGGCTGTAGACCAGGTGGAGCATAAAGCGGGCCGTAGTGCGCACCGACAGGCTGACGTCGCAGATCACCGTCAGGCGCGGGCGCTCCTCGCGCTGGTTGGCGAGCACTGGGAAGAACGGCACCCCATCGTACTTCAGATTGCTGCGAATGGTGCGCGAGACATTGATCCGCCCGCGCCGGTTGGTCGTTTTGCGGTACGAGAGCGCGCCGCGCATCTGCCGGCTCAGCCGGCGGATGATCTCGTCCATCTGGCGGCGCTCGTGATCGTTGAAGCGGTAGCTCCGGCGGGGCCGGGGCGGCACGGCAGCGTTGCTCGGGCGCTGTAGCGCCGCGTCACGCGCGCGGTAGCGCCGGAGCAACTCCGGTAGTCGGGCGAGGCCGCCGGCGAGTTGGGCTTCCAGTTGCTCCAGCAGGGCCTCATCCACCTCGAGCGCGCGCAGGTCGGCGAGCAGAGCCTCTATCGCGCCGCCGAGATCGATTTCATCGCCAGGGTCGCCCGTGCTCAGTGCCCCGCCGCCTGGCATACCGGGGTTCTGGCGGGCGTTGATGTGAAAGGTCGGCTTGTAGCCATTCTCATTGCTGTCTTTGCGCTGTTGCAGCAGCAGGTGTTGCCCGAAAAGCGAGAGATCGACCCCTTCGTACTCCGGCGTCGCCGGAGCGCGGGTCGTCTGATCAGTATCCATCTCGACGGGAGCAAGCTCCGCGCGCATCCCCTCTGCCGCTGCGGGGGCCTCAGCGCCGCTCTCCTCGGGCAGGAGCGTGACGGTAGCGTCGCCCGGAGCATCTGGCGAAGCCTGGTTGCTGGGAGCCGGCAGGCTGAAGAACAGGTCAAACAGCCGATCAAACTCGGCGATAGCCTGACACTGCTTCACCAGCGTACCGCGGAGCACCACGCGCACCGTCTCACGGTCATCAATGCCCGCCAGCGCCAGCGCCTGCAGGGCGTCGATCACCTCAGCCGGCGAAATGGCGATGCCATGGTGTTTCAGCAGGGCGACGAAACGCGTGATTGGCACATCCATGCCTACTCCTCCCGCCGCGAGCTGAAATAGGCCCGTTCGTTGGACCGGTAGCGCTCCTGCTGCTCACGCAGATCCAGATTGTCGAAGGTCATTCGTGAGACGCCATCGGCGCCTTCGAGCAACATGGGCAACTGGGCGCTCACCTGCTGCACATCCCGGTCGTACTTGAGAACCAGTTGGAGCGTCTCTTCCACCAGTTCACGGTTCAACTGATCGGCGTTAAGCAACACCAGGGCCTGGGCCCAATCGAGGGTCTCGCTAATGCTGGGGGCCTTGCGCAGATCCATGGCGCGAATGCGGCGGATCAGGCTCACCACCTGGCGGGCCAGGGTCTCGCGCAACTCCGGCACCTTGAGGCGAATGATCTCCAGTTCGCGTTCTTCATCGGGATAGCCGATCGCCAGGTGCAGACAGCGCCGTTTCAGCGCGTCGCTCAATTCGCGGGTGCTGTTGCCGGTGATACACACCAGGGGCGGGTGCCGGGCGACGATCGTGCCGATTTCGGGCACGGTCACCTGGAAATCGCTCAACACCTCCAGCAGAAAGGCCTCGAACTGCTCTTCGGCGCGGTCAATCTCATCAATCAGCAGCACCACCGGTTCCGGTGAGGCAATAGCCTGCAGGATCGGGCGGCGCACCATGAAGTGTTCCGAGAAGAACACATCCTCGTGCTGGCGCAGGTACTCCACCGCGGCGCGCAGGTCCTCCATCTCGGCGAACAGACTGCCGATCTTCTCGCGCAGGATCTGCGTATAGAGCAACTGCTTACCATATTCCCACTCATACAGCGCCCGGGCCTCGTCAAGCCCCTCATAGCACTGCAGGCGGATCAGCGAACGATCCAGCGCCCGCGCCACCGTCTTGGCCAGTTCGGTCTTGCCCACCCCCGCCGGCCCCTCGATCAAGACCGGCTTGTTCATCTTGAGCGCGAGGAAGATCACCGTCGCCAGCTTGCGGTCACAGATGTAGCGCTGCTGGTGCAGGAGCGTCACCACCTGGTCGATCGTTTCAAACACTGGGGTATACTCCGTGTGCTGAAGGGCGCAAAAAAGCGTAGTACTACCTAGATTTGGCCAACGAAGGTTTGCCTTCTACCGCATTAGTACGCGGTACGCCTGTCACCCTGAGCGGAGGCGTAGCCGGCGCGAAGGGTCTCGGGATGGTATCACAGCAACGAAGGTTTGCCTTCTGCCGCATTGGTACGCGGTATACCTGTCACCCTGAGCGGAGGCGTAGCCGGCGCGAAGGGCCTCGGGATGGTATCACAGCAACGAAGGTTGGCCTTCTGCCGCATTAGTACGCGGTACACCTGTCACCCTGAGCGGAGGCGTAGCCGGCGCAAAGGGCCTCGGGATGGTATCACAGCCGGGATTCCTCGCTTCGCTCGGAATGACGACCCTTGTTGACCCTCGTTGTAGTAGTTGGCGTCCGATTGCGAGGCATCCCCACTCCCGGGCCTTTTTCGCGCTGAGACATTCCGGCGAGTGGCGTGACACACCAATCCTGAGGACCGTGCGGACGCAATGTGCTGCGTCCGCGCCGCACAGCATCTTCAGGGTGTCACGCCACTCGTGGCGTGGCGTGACACACCAATCCTGATGACCGTACGGACGCAGCGCGCTGCGTCCGCGCCGCACAGCATCTTCAGGGTGTTACGCCACGACTAATACGACTCGCGCATGGCGTGGGCCACGACCGGCCAGACCGACTCGAAGGTCACTTCACGCGGGTTGCCGGGCGTCGAGCCATCGCCGAGGACGTGCTTGGAGACGCGGTCAACGTCGTTATCGTCGCCGATGATGCGCGGGCCGCTCCACTTCTCGTACACGCCCTTGCCCATACGCGACTTGCTGTACTCGCCGACGCTCTTGAAGTTGGGCGGAATGCCAACATCCTTGGCAAGGCGGATAGCAGCCTCAACCGCCCGCTCGGCGGCCACAACGTCGCTCAGGCCATCCACGTTCTCGCCCATCGCGCGGGCGATGTCACGAAAGCGCCGATAGTTCGCGGGCATGTTAAACGCCCAGACCCGCGGCAGGGCAATGGCATTGTTCAGACCGTGGTGGCTGTCGTAGTAGGCGCTGACCGCGTGCGAGATCGAGTGGATAATACCCAGGCCGCCACTGTTGAATGCCTGCGCGCCGATGTACTGCGCCCAGACCATGTTGGTCCAGGCCTCAAAGTTGTTGCGGTTGGCAACCACTTCGCGCAGATTCTGGGCCACCAGTTCGATACACTTCAGCGCGCCGCCCAGGCTGGACGGTAGATCGAGCCGCGAGACATACGGCTCTGAGCCGTGTGCCAGCACATCAAAGCCACAGAAGGCGGTCAGATCCTGTGGCATCGTCTTGAACACATAGGGGTCATTGATCCCCAGGGTGACGATGCAGCTATCATCAAAGCCCAGCCACTTGCGCGGGGCGCGATCCGAGGTCGTGTCCGTGATCACAAACGCCCAGCTCGTCTCCGATCCGGTGCCGGCGGTGGTATTGATCGCGATGTGCGGCGGATTCTTCTGGCGGTCAGGGTCCGACTTGTTGAACCCATCGAACTCATTAACGTTGCGCCCATCGTGGGCGACCACCAGACGCGCGCCTTTGGTTGCGTCGGTCACGCTTCCACCGCCGACCGAGACGAAGCTGTCGCACTTCTCGCGCATGTAGAGGTCGGCGGCCTCCATGCAGTTATAGTCCTTGGGGTTCGACTCGACCTTATCGTAGATGACCACATCAATGCCCTGGTAGCGGAGCTTGCCCGCGACGTCCTCCACCAGGTCGGTGCCACGGAGGCCCGAGGTCATCAGCAGGGTGCGTTTGAAGCCGAGCTTCTTCGCCTCAACGCCAACCATCTCGTAGGCCCCGGGTCCGATCAGCCCCCGTGGGAACGGGTGGAACTCCTTAATCGGGAACTGCCAGAGCTTGTGCGCTTCCATTCGTCTTGACTCCTTTGTTCAAGCGGCGGTGGGCGACGCAGCGCGCCTGCCCGTTACGACCCATCATCGGGACCTCGCCAGATCTGGCTGCGAACCGGACTACCTCTGCGCGGATGGACCGAACCACGGCGCCGGGCACCATCAAACTAGCTCCCGCTGGCCATGCGGGAGAACCAGGAAACAAGACCTGATGCATCACCGCCAGTGATAGCGGCACGGGCTTTGCGTTATAAATTCGCGATCGTGGAATTACGAAAGACTGACAGGGTAACAGGGTGGTTTGAGTATAGTTAATGCTAGAAAGGCTTGCCTACTGCCATATGGCAGGTATTTTATCTTGAAATCCATTTTGCATTGCGTCATAATTCTCTGGCTGCGGTTGCGCTGCGCTACCGTGAACTACTCATCAACCGCACGCAGCAGGCCCAGTTCCACTGCCCGCACCGCCGCGTGCGTGCGCCCGCTGACGTGCAATTTCGCGATAATCTGCTCGACATACGCTTTCACGGTGCCGCGACTCAGCGCCAGGTCGTGGGCGATCTCGGCATTGGTTTTCCCCTGCGTCAGCAAGCGCAAGACATCCAGTTCACGCGGGGTCAGCATCTCTTGCGCCACCGGTGCCGGGCCGTAGATCTGGTTGAGCCGTGAGGCTTCATCGGGCGCGCTGATCAGCGTGCGTCCCTGGCGCACCTGGCGCACAGCCTCAACCAGGGCTTCGCGGGTGATGTTCTTGAGCAACCAGCCATCAAGCCCATAGCGTGCCATCCGCACCCGATCCAGCCGGTCACCCTGAGGCGAGAGGACGATTACCCGCACGCCCAGGGGGCTGATCCGTTGGGCCGCCTCTATCCCGTCGAGCACCGGCATGCGTTCATCGAGGATGGCTACAGCGGGGCGCAGTTGGGCGCACAAGGCTACCGCTTCCTGACCATTGGTCGCCGCCCCCACCACGCGCAAATCCGGCTCGGCGTTCAACACTGCACACAACCCGATGCGCATCAGTTCAAAGTCGTCGGCGATGACAATGGGTGTCGGGGTATTTGCCTTGTGAGGATCGGCGTCTTCCATGGCAGCCCTCTCCCGCTAAGGCGTGTTTCAGAAGCGGCCATTCCTGCCTGACAGTCGTCGAGCGGATGCGTGACGCGATGAGGCGATACGATCCAACGGGACGTTGGGAGGGGGGCGATGCAGGCAACGTTCGAGGAACGCTTCTGCCCCCTTCCTCCAGGCAGTGATCAGGCCGGCGCGCTCCTGGCCGCGCCGGTGGGCGGAGCAGGCTGTTCGATCGTATCCGGCGTGACCCTGATGATCACACCGAGGCGTTCGAGGTGCGCCAGGGCGCGGATGTACCGGCCACGTGCCGGCTCGGGTGTGTGCAGCGTGGCGAGCGCATCGTCCAGGGTGACTCTGCCATCCAGGGCATTCAGCAATCCGACCAGCTCTGGAGCGTGCAGGAAGTAGAGCCGGCGGTTGTCATAGCGGTAGATCAACCCGCCGAAGCGCTCGGCGCGGAGCACGGCGTAGGGTGCAAGCCGGTAGGTCGCAGTAAGTTCCATCGGCTGCCTGCCTTGCGAAGAGGGTTGCGCACGCGACGGTCACGCGCGAGGTGCGCGTCTGACGCATGCGCTTATGCCGGACATTTGATCATCTGGCCCGCATCAACCTTGAGTTCCAGCCCGGTGACATAACGCGCCTCGTCGGAAACCAGCCACAGGGCCGCGTTGGCAATGTCCTGCGGATCCACCAGGGCCACGGGCAACAGGTTATCCTCGCGCAGCTGGTCAACCAGTTCCTGGCGCAGCATCCCGGCAGCCTGGGCCATGCCGGTAATCAATGGTGTGTCAACGCCGGTTGGGTGAATGGTATTGACCGTGATGCCGGCGTGAGCCACTTCGCGCGCCAGGCTGCGCGCCAGCCCCACCACGCCCCACTTCGCCGCGCAGTAGTGAGCCAGCCCGGCCATCCCCTTCAGCCCGGCCACCGAGGAGGTCATCACGATACGCCCGCCCCGCCCGCGCTCCAGCATGTGGGGTACCACGTACTTGACTGCCAGCCAGACGCCCTTCAGGTTGACATCGAGCATAATGTCCCACCACTCCTCGGTGATGTCCCAGGTGGCGGCCATATCGGCGATGCCGGCGTTGCAGATCAGGATGTCAATCTGCCCGAAGGCGTCAATGGTTTGTCGCACGGCCACCTCCATTTCGGCGGCGCTGCGCACGTCGGCGATCAGGCTCAGGCAGCGGCGGCCCAGGGCGCGCACCTCCGCCGCTGTCACCTCCAGGTCCTCGGCGGCTGCCAGGTGGTAGCGCGGATATGGCAGATCGTGACAGATGTCCAGCGCGGCGATGTCGGCCCCGGCGCCGGCCAGGGTCAGTGCATGCGCCCGCCCCTGACCGCGGGCCGCTCCGGTGATCAGGGCAACTTTGCCTTCGAGTCGCTGCATTGTTTCTCACCCGTCATCTAGGCGCTGCGCGCACGCTTCCTGAGGAGAACCTGCCTCTGTGGTCAGGGGGAGGGGCGCAACAGCTTTCGTCCATATCGGGACCAGTACTACAACGAGGGTTGTCATTCCGAGCCCTTCGCGGAGGTTCCCCTGAGCGAAGCGAAGGGCTCAGGGGAACCTCCGCGAGGAATCCCGGCGGTGATGCCATCCCGAGACCCTTCGCTTCGGCTACGCCTCCG
>DAOUBZ010000370.1:0-8978 GCA_034432515.1 Chloroflexaceae bacterium
GAGACCCTTCGCTTCGGCTACGCCTCCGCTCAGGGTGACAGGTGTACGGCGTACTGATGCGGCAGAAGGCCAACCTTCGTTGTAGTACTAAGCACGGATCGTGACAGTAATGTGTGTGATGATGCTAGCACATCAGAAATATGATGTCAATGCATCAACCTGCTGGCAGCGTGCTTGTGGCGCAGGAAGCAGAAACACACACGACGTCCCGCGCTGCACGTCTCCTCTGCTCCTGCGTCCAAGGGCAAACGAAAGCCTGACTGGCGGTGGTCAGTGCGCAGGCAGGGTGGGCCGGCCCGCGGCACAGCCGAACAGCCAGACCCTGGCAACGGCCACATCGGCCTGGAAGCGGCGGCCATAGGCGACCACGCCGAGCCGGGTGAGCGCGCCGGGGTCGAGCGGCGCATCGAGCCACTTCGGCTGGAAGGCGGCGAAGGGCAGGTCGATCGGCTGCCAGCTGGGCGTAGCGACGAACGAGGCCCAGTAGTACTGCTGGGGCCGGCGGCAGGCAATTGTGCGCAGGTGCAGCCGGTACTCCTCGCCATTGCCCCAGGCCAGCAGGCGCACGCCACGGCAGGCGCGCGCATCAAGCGGCCTGCCATCCTGCTCCAACGGCAACGCCAGCTGCACAAAGCCACCCTGGTTCTCCAGGCGCACCTCGCCGCGCAGGCGCAGGCAGCGCTGGCCAGCGATCGTCTCGACCGTCACCAGTTCCTGCGAGATCCCACCCATCACACGGTCGCTAAAGCCACGCCAGCGGGCGGGCGCGTCGGGCTGGTCAAGGTCGCTCAGGATCACGTCGTCCACGGGGCCTCCTGTCATCGCGCGGCGAGGACACGAATGAGCGGACGGGTACCCGCCAACCGCTCATCGCCGCCATAGCCGAGGACGGGTTCACACTTCGCCTGGGAGCGAGGGCATTGTGCCCTCGAACACTGGCGAGGGCGGAACGCGCTCGCTCCCAGGTTTGCGGGGTTAGCCCAACGCTGAACACGTAGCGCTCGCTGTGGCCCGCCGCCCTTGGGCCGGCGAAGCGGGCGCACGTGGCCGGCCCGTATGTTCCAAGCATACGCCGGAGGCGGCCCCAGCAACGAGAAGAGATCGACACCCCGGCGGACGATCGATCCACCGCCGCGGGCCGCCCGCCCGTTTCACCGGCGCGAACGTCGTTGCGGCCACGCGGGCCGGGGGCGGCCATGGTGGGGCGTGGGGTGCAAGAACATACGCCGCCACCCGTTGGGGCCGACCGCGCGCCCATTCCGCTGTGGTGCTATACTACCGCTCATCGCCCGTATCCGGCCCGACGGGGGCCGACAAGGAGGAGCGTGTATGGCCTCGGCAGAGCAGCCCCGTACGCTCATGGACCTCTGGCTTGATGCGCAGCGGCAGACCTGGCAGCGACTGTATGGCGCAGCCGGCGAGCAGGGGCCCTTCGCTATGTCGCAGCTGATCGCCCAGTGGCAACAGGCTGCGACCCAGGGCTTCACAGCCTGGGTCAGTGGGGCCGACCCGTTCGCCCAGGTGATGTCGCGCCAGTTGATGAGCGCCCAGTCGACCATGCTGCGGGTCCTCGAGCTTACCACGCGTATGTGGCAGGACCTGGCCCCGCGGCTCGCGACCGGCGAGGACGGCACGCGCGCCATGCGCGAGGCCGCCGAGCAGCTGCGGCGCCAACTCTTCCCCGATCCGGCTGCGGCGACGCGCGCAATCCAGGAAAGCAGCGATCTCTGGCGGCTCTACCTCGAGGAACTGCAGCAGTTCACCCGGCCCTGGGCCGAACTGCTGCGCCAGCCGCCGAGCACGCCGGGCGCGCCGGCGGGCGCCAGCGCCATGCTGGAGCTGACCAGCCTCTACTGGGACGCTTATGAGCGCTCGTTCGGGCGCCTGGTCGAGAGCCCGCGTATGGGCTTCTCGCGCGAGTTTGAAGAAACGCTGCTGCGCGGCTTCGACGCCTGGGCCGACCTCCGCCGCGCCGGCGCCCACTTCCAGCTGGTCGTGGCCGACATCTGGACCGACGTCTTCGAGCAGGTGCTGCGCGGGCTGGCCGAGCGCGCCCAGGCCGATCAGCCCATCCAGAGCCTGCACGAACTGCTCCAGTACTGGTCCAGCGTGGCCGACCGGCAACTGGAGGCGGCCTTCGCCGGCGAGCCCTTCCTGCAGGCCCAGCGCCAGCTGTTCAACGCCGCGATGCGCTATCGCCTCCACGAGCAGCAGATCGTCGAACTGAGCCTGCGGGCGAGCTACGTGCCGACGCGCAGCGAGATCGACGAGGTGCACCGCAGCCTCTATGAGCTGCGCAAGGAGCTGCGGGCATTGCGCAAGGAGCTGCGCCAGGCGCGCGAGGCTCCGCCCAGGCGCGCCCCTGCCCGCAAGAAGGCCGGAACAGTGACCGGTGACGTGTGATCAGTGACGAGCCGGAGCGAGCGCATCAGGAGATCTATGATGAGCCAGTCCCCGCTGCAGCTGAACGCGATCGACGTGCTCCACGAACTGACCGAGATGAACCGCAAGCTGGTGCAGGGCATGCGTACCCTGAGCCGTCTGCGCCATGACGACATCCAGGTCGGCACCACCCCCAAAGAGCCGATCTACCGCGAGGACAAGCTGGTGCTCTACCGCTACACCCCACTGGTCGAGCGGCCCTTCCCCATCCCGCTGCTGATCGTGTACGCCCTGGTCAACCGCCCGGCCGTCGCCGACCTGCAGCCCGATCGCTCGCTGGTGCGCAACTTGCTGGCCCAGGGCATGGACGTCTACCTGATCGACTGGGGTTACCCCTCGCGGGCCGATCGCTACCTGACGCTCGACGACTATATCAACGGTTACCTCGACACCTGCGTGGACGTCATCCGCGAGCGCCATGGCCTTGAAACGATCAATCTGCTTGGGATCTGTCAGGGCGGCACCTTCTCGGTCTGTTACGCCGCGCTCTACCCCGAGAAAGTGAAGAACCTGACGGTCATGGTCGCGCCGATCGACTTCCACGCTACCCAGGAGGGGCGGAGCGGGCTGCTGAACCTCTGGGGGCTTGGCCTCGACGTGGACCAGCTGGTCGAGGCGACTGGCAACATCCCCGGCGAGCTGATGAACTTCGGCTTCGTAATGCTCAAGCCGCTCCAGCTCAACTTCCAGAAGTATCTCGACGCCCTCGAGGTGATGGACGACGAGCAGAAGTTGCTCAACTTCCTGCGCATGGAGGAGTGGATCTTCGACAGCCCGGACCTGGCGGGCGAGGCCTTCCGCCAGTTCATCAAGGAGTTCTTCCACGCCAACAAGCTGGTGCGCGGCGAGGCCGAGATCGGTGGACGGCGGGTGGACCTGCGCCGGCTGACCATGCCGGTGCTGAATATCTACGCCGAGCAGGATCACCTGGTGCCGCCGCCCTCGTCCATCGCCCTCGGCGACTACGTGGGCACTGCCGATTACACCCTGCGCGCCTTCCCCGTCGGCCACATCGGCATGTACGTCAGCGGCAAAGCCCAGCGCGACCTCGCACCAACGATCGCTACCTGGCTCAAGGCCCGCCCCTGAGGTGTGGAGGTGCGGTCCGCCTCCAGCGGTGGACCGAGGGGCGCTCCTGTGTCTGGCCCTTGGCGTGACACAGCTCCGCGGGACGGCGACGGCAGGCGAAACGACGCTAACCACGGCCCGGCAGGACACCGCAGGCGGCGCGATCTACGCCCGCAACTGCCGGGTGTGCCACGGCATCCGCGCATCGGGTGGGCTGGGGCCACCGCTGAACCGGTTGCCGCCGCGGTTGGAGGGCTTGCCGCCGGAGCAGATCGCGGTCGGTCTGCTCGGCCTGTTGCGGAACGGCGTCCCCGGCTACATGCCGAGGTTTCTTCCCGAGCAATTGAGCGATGCCGAGGCAGTGGAACTGGTGCGCTAGCTGGTGGCGCAGAACGGCAGTGCACCCAGCCCGCAACTCGCTGAAGCCATCGCACCGGTGACGGCCGACAGCGTGCCCGGGCGCACGTTCTTCCCGCAGACCGGCCACAGCGCCGGCGGCGAATTCCGCAATTTCTGGGCGCGCAATGGCGGCCTGCGTGTCTTCGGCTACCCGCTGAGCGAGGAGTACAACGGCGTCGGGGAGAACGGCAACGTCTACCGGATGCAACTCTTCGAGCGGGCACGCATGGAGTACGACCCGAACGCGCCGGCTGGCCAGCGGGTGCGTCTGGCCCGGCTCGGCGCCGCCGACCTGAGTGTGCGGGCATATGCCGAAAGCGGCAACGGCCCAGCCGGCCCGTAGTTCCCATCGCAGTGTCGCGTGGTATGGCCAGCGCAGGAAAGCCGTAATCGGGTATGATGGCAGTGCCCGGCGTGTATCTGGCGTCTCGCCGAACGAGAAGGAAGGGAGCTCCGCGATGAGCGACTCGGCCACGGTCATCCTGATCAACCGCGCTGGAATGGGCGAGGCCGAACCGGCCCTCCAGCAGAAGTTGCTGGCCACGTACCTGCGTCTGCTCAACGAGAACAACAGCCTGCCCGCCGCGATCTGCGTCTACGCCGAAGGGGTCAAACTCGTGGTGACTGGTTCACCCGTGCTCGCTGAGCTCCAGGCACTAGAGGCGCGGGGCGTTCATGTCATCAGCTGTCTCACCTGCCTCGACTACTTCGGTCTGGTCGAGCAACTGGCCGTCGGCGTCATCGGCGGCATGCCCGACATCATCGCGGCTCAGTGGGGCGCCCAGAAGGTGATCACGCTGTAGGCTGGTGGGCTCCTCGTGGCTGCTGGGGATCATGCATCCTGCTCGCATCCTCGGCATAGCCTGACTGATGCATCCGCCAAGTCATTTGTCATGCTGAGCCCTTCACGGAGTTCACCCTGAGCCCTTCGCTTCGCTCAGGATAAACTCCGCGAAGGGCTCAGGGTGACACGGGACGTGCCGGATGAACCACGCGAAGCATCTCGGCCGGGACCCTTCGCTTCGCTCAGGGTGACATATTTGAGGTCATGGTCAGGGCGCCTCGTCCAGCCACGCCTGGGCAAGGGCGATCATCGCCTCGAAGCTCAGCGCCTGGCCCGCTGCCCACGCGGCGTGGTACGCCGCGTCGCCCAATCGCTTCCGGGCCGGCGCGAGCGCCTTTTCGTACTCGGCGCGGGCGAGTGCATGGATAGGCGTACTGCTCTGCTCGTGCTGGGCTGTGACGGCGCTCAACAGCCGCACGCAGCACTCGCCCTGCTCTGCCAGCACGGTGACGGCGATCGTGCCGACGACGCTGAGCAGATTGTCCCGCGACCCCAGGTCGCGAAAGATGCTCAGGCTTTCGTGCAGCACTGCCCGACACTGGGCCGCATCCCCCTGGGCGCGGTGGAAGTAGGCCAGGTTCTCCAGCGCGATGCCGCTGTTGTAGCTGTTGTTGAGCGCCCGCATCAGGCTGAGGGCTTCCTGGGTGTACCGCCCCAGGCCGCTGTAATCTCCCAGGCCATGGGCCCGCCCTGCCCAGGTTGGCCAGGGTAAGGGCAACGCTGAAGGTGTCCTCGTGGCGACGGTGCAGTTCCAGACTCTCGCTCAGCAGGTCGTGCGCCGCGGCGTAGAACCCCTGGCGAAGCTTACTGAGGCCAAGGCTGCCCAGGTCGTGGGCGAGGCCGTAGCTGTCGCCCTGGGCGCGGTCCATGGCCACACACTCCTCCAGCACCCTTCGGCCTCGCCGTAGCGCCCCTGCTGCGACCAGACGGCGGCCAGGTTGCTCATCACGGCCGCCAGTTCCGGCGTGGCGCCGATGGCGCGTCGCAGCGCCAGTTCCTGCTGGTAGAAGGACTGCGCCTCTACGAAATCACCCTGGCGATGGGCCAGCGCAGCCAGCCCCTTCAGCACCTTGGCGCGACTGGCCAGGTCCAGATCGTGGTCACCGGCGGTGATGCGGTGCAACAGCCGGCCCAGCCACGCGCGCCCTTCACGCAGGTAGTCGCGCCGCCACCAGAAGCGCCACAACGCCCCGCCTAACTGTGCCGTCGTCTTGAGCTGGGACTGGCTCAGACCCCAGCTCAGGGCCGCGCGCATGTTGTGGTGCTCTCGTTCCAGGCGCGCCAGCCACTGCTGCTGGTTCGCCCCGACCAGCTCGGGCTCAGCCTGCTGGGCCAGGGCGAGCATCGCTGCCAGGTGGCGCTGATGAGTTGTCGCCGTCTCGCCGGCTGCCAGCAGGTGGTTTGCCGCATACTGGCGGATCAGCTCGTGCATCGTGAAGCGCCCATCGCTCGCCCGCCGGAGCAGTGACTTGTCGCCCAACGCCTGAAGTTGGGACAGGGTGGCGCCGGCTACCATTTCCGCCTCAGCGTGCTCGAAACCGCCCCGAAAGACCGAGAGCCGCCGGAGCACGCGCTGGGCATCCGGCCCAAGCAGCCGCCACGAATAGTCGAAGACCGTTTGGAGGCTACGTTGGCGCTCGGGGAGATCGTGCAGGTCGCTGGTGCGAGCCACCGTGCCCGTCTCGAACGCGGCCGCGAGGGCGGCGCAGGGCTGCTGCCGCGTCGCACTGGCGGCGAGCTCGAGAGCCAGGGGCAGCCCCTCGACCGCGCGGCAGATGCGGGCCACCGCCTCGGCTTCGGCATCCAACGAAAAGTGACGCTGGACCTGCCTGGCCCGTTGCACAAAGAGACGCACTGCCGGGCTGCACTCCAGATCGCGGCGACTGCTGTCAGGCGGCGGCACGGCTAGCCCCGCAAGGTCGAAGATCCATTCTGCCCGCAGGGCCAGCCGCTCGCGCGAGGTGACCAGGAAGGTGACGGCGCTGGTCTGCTGGATGAGCCTGGCGAGCAGCCCCACGCCTGCCTGCAGCTGTTCAAAGTTGTCGAGGACGAGCAGGAGCTCGCGATCCTTGAGGTAGGCGCTGAGCTGATCCTCCGCGGTCTGGTCAGGCTGGGGGGCCAGTTCCAGCGCCGCCAGCAGCGTGGCCGGGAGGAGGTTGGCATCGTCGACGCCGGCGAGCGGCAGATAGACCGCCCCATCGGCGAAGGCGCGGGCGTTGGCCGCAGCAGCGGCAAGCGCCAGACAGGTTTTGCCCACGCCCCCCGGACCGACAAGCGTGATCAGGCGGCAGCCCGGATCGCCCAGGAGTTCGCCAAGGGTTGCCAGCTCCGCTTCACGGCCAAGCGGCGCGCAGCTGTCCGGCGGGAGGCGCAGGGGCCTGGCGGGAACGAACGGGCTGGGGATGGTCCGGTTATGGCAGAGAGCCTGGTAGAGGGCCGTGGTCGCCGGCTCAGGCTCCACGCCGAACTCGCCGGCCACTGCCGCCCGGCAGCGGGCATACGGGGCCAGGGCCGCGCCGCGGTCGCCCATGAGCGCGTAGAGCCGCATAGCAGCCCGGTGGGCCTCTTCACGCCAGAGCTCGAGGACGAGCTGGCGGCGCACGCTGACGAGTGCCGTTGCGTAGTCGCCGTTGCGCTCGTGGAACGCGGCGAGGCTGGCCAGGGCCACGAGGGCGCGTCCATGGAGCTGCTCGCGCAAGGGGTGCAACCATGCGCTCAAGGCCATGCTCTCGTGGCCCGGCAGGGCGGCCAGCAAATCGCCCTGGTACAGGCTCAGCGCCCGTTCGAGCCGCGCGGCGCAGGCGCCGCAGCGGGCGATGTGGCGATGGCGATGGGCGGCACACTGGTCGAGCAAGGTCGTAAACTGGGCCACGTCCACCTGCACGTGATCGCCCGGGTTGAATTGCACCGCGTCGCGGCGGACCTCGCACTCGACGGCGCCGATCGCCCGCATATCAGCACGAGCGGCTTCGAGCTCGGCTACGCCACCTGCACCGCCAACTGCGAGAGCGCGACGGGCAGCTGGACGACGGAGCGGGTCGAGTCGCCGCTGGGCTACCCCGGGCAGCTTGCCCCTGGCTGCCTGCTGTCGAGCTGGTACGTGACCGGCCCGACCGCGTTGGCCTTCAGCCCGGCGGGTGTGCCACAGATCGCCTTTGTGGCCCGCAAAGTACAGACCTGCAACACAGTCACCAGCGAGCGGCTGCGCCAGGTGCGCTTCATCGATCTGGGCCAGAGCACGCTACCTGAGCCATCGCCAACCCCTATCCCACCAGGCTCATACCGCGCATATCTGCCGCTCGTGCGACGCTAGGGCGTCGCCTTGCGGTTACTCAACATGATGAACCGGCGCTGGCGGCGTGATCGACGGCTCCACGAGCATTGATCGCGCCATTGGCGCAGCGATCCGCGCAGCGAGCAGGTGGTGCTATCATCCCGCTGCGTAATACCCCCTTCTCTCCCACAGGCGGCTTTGCGGCATATACTGTTGTTGGGCAGCCACCCACCGCGGTCGTTGAGGGAAATGTGGTCGCGGTTGAGCGCGGTGCCGTATACCCGCAACGCGACGGCAGCGCCGCATGCCCGCCGCTCGCCGGCGCCGCCGCGTGCCCAGCAGACAGGCAGCGTCCAGCCAGTCCGCCGAACGGTGGCAGTCAGCGACGTCGCTGGCAGGGGTTGTGATCAACACGGCAGGCGACATACGCCGGCAGCCAAAATTGCGCCCAGGTTGGGGGACACGCCAGCGGCGTCCGCTGGAGTACGGTGTCCGGCGGCAAGACAACAATCGCCTGTTGCACATAATATAGAAAGGACAAACCGATGAACCAGGATATGAATATCGAAACTTCCGCCTCTGATTGGAAAGGTCTGTACAGAGTCGGTGCAGTGGCAGCCTTGCTCATGTTTCTGTTGACTCTCATCCAGAGTTTCATCTTCATCAAAAATCCACCACCCAGCACGGTCATTGATTATTTCACGCTTTTCCACAAAAGCCAGATTCTTGGGCTATTGGATCTCGATCTTCTGTTGATCGTCATAAACATTCTTTTGATCCTGATCTACCTTGCCCTCTACGTTGCTCTCAGCCGATTCAGCAAATCGTATACGACAATCGCACTCGCCATCGGCCTGATAGGAACAACGCTCTTCTTTGCATCACGCGAAGCGACATTCGGTATGCTTTCGCTCAGCAACCAATACCTCTACTCTGTCACTTCCTTGTTGG
>DAOUBZ010000371.1:0-4282 GCA_034432515.1 Chloroflexaceae bacterium
TTTGGCGGCTACGCCGCCAAAACCAACGCGAAAACACCTTGTCGGGCGGCGCAGCCGCCAAACCTGCCGACCAGACACCTCCTGGGGCGGCTGCGTCGCCCCATACTCCACCGCCGGAGGCGAACTTTGCTCAAGCCCTGAGGCCTGTTCGCGCCGTTGGCGAGTGGTAGTACAATAGAGAGGACCGCCCGTTTTGCACAGCGAAAGGACCTGTCCTATGGCGACACTTGTGGCGACGTTCACCGACATGCGCGATGCCGCGCAGGCAGCTGCAATCCTGCAGGCCCGCGGCTTCAAGGGGACGAGCGTCGGCGCCAGCGATGCCGGGCCAAGCTCGTTGCTCGGCCTCGGCGAGACGGTGGACAGCTTCCGCAACCGGATCATGCTCGGCTCGACCATCGGCGGCACGGCGACGGGCGCTGCAGCCCTTGGCTTCCTCGGCTTTGTCTCGATGGGCTTCACCAATGTGCGCAATATGGCCACGCTCGCCGACTTGCCCGGGGTGATCGTCTGGGTTCTCACCTGGGTGATCGCCGGTCTGGTGCTCGGCCTGATCGCCGGCTTCCTGACGGGGATCTTGCTCGCCAATCTGCTGACCAACGCCACCGAGCGGGCCGTCGCCGAGGGCAAGGGCATTGCGCGGCCCCAGGTGCTGGTGCCGGTGCAGAGCGCCGAGGCCGAAGATGCCGCCCGCGCGGTGCTCAAGGATATCGGCCCCTTCGAGATCGCCTGGCGCCGCAACTAATCGACTGCATCGGCGCCGAGCACAACGATCACCTCGGCCTCGCTCACCAGGCCGGCCGGCGGTGGGCCATTGACCAGCTCGGCGCCCAGGCTGCGCGCCACGCGCCGGCTGGTAGCGGGGTTGCCATAGGGGTTGTAAACGACGGTGCGCTCAGCCCCGGCGGGGGCGTTGTCCGGTACCAGCACGCGGAAGCCGGCCCGCTCCAGGTCGAGGCTTACGCCACGGGCCAGGCCGGCCACCTCGGTGCCGTTGAAGACCTGTACCGTGGCGTCTTCGGCCGCCTCGCTCGGCGGGCGCTGCCACTGCTCAAGCAGCGCCTGCACCGCCGCCGGGTCGAAGACCAGGTTGGAGCCGCTCTCGTACTGGAGTTGCTCGGGGCCGAGCCGAAACTGGCCCAGCGTGTCAGGCTCGACCGCGCCGGCAAGGCCCATGAGCCCGAGCAAGACGTCGAGCCGGTCGATCGGCAGCGTCGTCACGACAGGGGGCGGGCCGTCCTCCGTGCCGGCCACGGCCCGCAACAGGCCCGGCAACGCCAGGGCGCGGCCCGCCCAACCTCGCGCCTGGACTTCGGCCAGCACCGCCTGCACCACCTGCTGCTGCCGCTCGGCTCGCCCGAAGTCGCTGTCGGCATGACGCGTGCGGGCGTAGATCAGCGCCGTCTTACCGTCCATACGCTGTGGCCCGGGCTGGAACTCGACGCGCATGGTTCCGAAGTCCTCGGTCGGGTACTCCTCGTCGAGGATGTAGCGTGGCACGTCGATCGTCACCCCGCCCAGCGCATCGATGATCCCCTCGAAGCCGGCAAAGTTGACTGTGGCCATAAAGTCCACCTGCATGCCGCGCTCGCGCAGCTGCAGGAATTCGGCCACCGTCGTACCGGCCAGCGCCATACCGCCCTCCTGCGGCGTCGTGCCGGGACCGTAAAGCTCCTCGGCCCGAGCGTAGCCCTGCCCATAGGCGGCGTTGATCTTGGTGACCCCGACCCCCGGCAGTTCGACCTGGGTGTCGCGTGGGATGGAGAGCAGCGAGACCCAGCTCTCAGCGGCGTCGAGGCGGGCCAGCAGCAGCGTATCGCCCCGCACCCCCTCCTGGGGGTAGCCGGAGCGCTCGTCTACGCCGATGATCAGCAGGTTGGCGCCGATCAGCGGCGTCGCAATGGGCGCATTGCGGCGCACATCGCTCACCGTGATCGCCCCGGCCAGACGGTGCACCTGCCAGTAGAGCAGCCCCAGGCCCAGCGCCACTATCCCCAGCGCGAGCAGGAGCGCCAGGCGCAGGCGCGCCCAGAAGCGGTTGCGTGGGCGGGTCGTGGCCTGAGGCTCGTTCGCCGGGCCGGGCCGGCGCATTACCAGCGTCTCGTCGGTATAGGGCTCGGCGCTGCTTGCCCCCCGTTGCTGCGAAGGGCGTCCACGACGGCTCGACACGGTCTCGGCTCCTCAGTAGTGGCCAGGGCGGGGTTGCCCGCCTGATGACGGTCCGATACCACAGGGCTATGGCAACGTCTTTGGGGCAGGCCCCAACCCCCAGCTTGTCTGGTGGTGATGGCGGCTGCGCCGCCACCACCACCAGACAAACGCCTTCATGTGAGAGACGCGCCCCGTAGGCAGTCTACCCCGGCATGGTCGTGTCGGCGGCGGGCAGCCAGACACTGACGTGCGTGCCCGCGCCGGGCCAGCTGGTCACGCTGATCGCCCCGTGGTGCGCGCGGACGATGCCCAGCACCGTGGCGAGGCCCAGCCCGCGGCCAGTGAGCCGTGTTGAGAAGAAGGGGTCGAAGATCCGCCCCAGGTTGGCCGGGTCGATCCCACAGCCGTTGTCCTCTACCGTCAGCTGCACGTAGCGCCCCTCGGGCAGCCCCTCGCCGAGCAGCAGCCCATCGAGTTCCGCCCGGCTCAGGGTCGCGTCGCGCAGTCGCACCACGATCCGCCCGCCCTGCTCGTGGCTTGCAATCGCCTCACGCGCGTTGGCCGCCAGGTTGCTGATCAGCTGGCGCAGCTGGGCTTCGTCGGCCTGCACCGGTGGGAGTTCCGCCGCTACCTCGAGGGTAAACTGGCCGCCCGGCGCCGCGCCATCGGCGAGCAGGCCGTCCATACTCCGGATCAGCTCGGCCAGGGCCAGCGGCCGCACCAGCACGCGGCTTTTGCCTGTATAGGCCAGGACCTGGCGCGTCAGGGCCGCAGCCCGGTGCGTGCCATCGAGCACATACTGCAGTTGCTCGCGGGTCTCCTCGTCGAGCGTGGGGGCGAGCAGCGCCAGTTCGGCGTGGCCCATGAGGGTCGTGATGATGTTGTTGAACTCGTGGGCGAAGCTGGCGGCCATCAACTCCAGGCTTGCAAGACGCTGGGCTTCAAGCTGGCGGCGCTCGTTGGCCACGCGGGCGAGCTCCCGCTGCTGTTCGGTGCGATCCTCAACCAGAGCAAGGACGCGCTGCGGACGCCCAGCTTCGTCGCGCACGAGTAGCCCGGTGAGCAGCACGGGCACTGTATGGCCATCCCGGTGCACCAGGCGCTGATGGTGTTGATACCAGTCGCGGCTGCCGGCCCGCAGCTCGCCAAGCAGCCTCAGGGCGGCGTCCTGCTCGTCCGGGTGGGTGAGCGCCTGGAGCGTCTGGTGCTGTAGCTCCTCGGCGCGATAGCCGACGATTGCCGCGAAGGCCGGGTTGACGGTCAGGGCGACGCCGTCCAGCGGCGTGATCACCAGCCCCAGCCTGCTATGCTCGTACAGGGTTCGAAAGACCGCGCGCTGTTCCTCCAGGGCGGCGTTGCGCCGCTCCAGTTCGGCAAT
The DNA here is from genome assembly GCA_034432515.1 of Chloroflexaceae bacterium. Taxonomy (GTDB): domain Bacteria; phylum Chloroflexota; class Chloroflexia; order Chloroflexales; family Chloroflexaceae; genus JACAEO01. Next base: position 3,530 of record DAOUBZ010000371.1, read on the forward strand.
GCGCGCCCGCAGGGCAACAAGCTCGTGCTCCAGCGGCGGCTGTGGCAGTGTTTCTGACATCGATGTGCCCCCGCGACTCCTCGCTCCTGGCGCCAGGCCGGTTAGATTAGCGTCCCTCATACGCGCCGTTAGTGCGCTTCTTATAGTTAAACGCTACAATCAGCCGCAGTGGGCGCCCATGGTGGAAGCGCCTATCTGAGAAAACGCAACCAAAGGAGTGATGGACCAATGACCACCCTGATTGTACGGCGCGCTCCCCTCGGTGCTCCCCGCCAGCAGCTTGCGAACGCCCGCGCCGCCCTGGGCGTGCCGCTGAACGTCGTCGAGGATGCCGAGGGCTACACCGTGACGGCGCTGCTGCCTGGCCTGACCGCCGAGACGATCGACCTGCACCTGAACGACCGGACGCTGACGATCAGTGGCGAGCTCCGCCTGCCCGAGCCTGCCGAGGGCGCCACCTATCGCCTGCGTGAACTGGCCGAGGGGCGCTTTGAGCGGAGCCTCCAGTTTGCCTCCCCGCTTGATGGCGGCGCGATCGATGCGCGCTACACCAACGGTGTTCTGCAACTGCGCCTGCCGAAGGCGGCCTCGGCCCGGCTGCACCGTATCCCGGTCGCTACGCCGGCGCTCATCGAGCAGTGATCACGATGATCCTATTATAACTTGTACGACATACCAGCGTAGCGCGGCCCCCAGGGCTGCTGCAACGCCCGCTTCTGGCAGTAGGGTTTGGGGCGGCGTAGCCGCCCGAGA
>DAOUBZ010000372.1:0-4106 GCA_034432515.1 Chloroflexaceae bacterium
GTTGGCGGCGCAGCCGCCAACGCCACCAGACAACTACCTCTGTTAGCGGCGCACAGCCTTCTCAAGGACCACATATGCGCCTGCGTGGCGCACGAGTTGGAAGCCACACTCCTGCCGGTAGAAGCGTTGGGTCTTGCCCGACCAGGCCGGGGCCGAGACCAGCCAGCGGGCGGCTTCGTCGTAGCGCGCCTCGAGGTCGCGCCAGATGCGGGTGCCGATGCCGCGCTGCTGGTGGGTAGGGGCCACAAAGAGCAACCCGAGCACCACGGTCGCGGCAGGGTAGTGCCAGATCACGGCGGCGCCAGCCAGGACGCCGGCGATGGCGACGCTGTAGCGTTCGGCATCGAGGCAGCCGGGCGGCCACTTGTGGAACAGGTCGTCGTTGTGGTAGCAATCCAGCAGTTCCGGGCTCACACTGGCGTCGGTGGGCACATCGGCGTCAAAGGCCTCGCGCATGAGCCGGGTGAGGTGCAGGATGTCGGCGGGGAGCATCAGGCTCAGTTGTAGCTCGTCGCCCCTCATAATGCCTGTCCTCCCTCGCCAGCGGCACGCCGCGGATCGCTTCGTCGCAGCATAGGGCACGGACGGGGCCGGCTGCGGGATGGGTTGACCACGGGGCGTTGTGATTCGACAAGGGGCGGTCCGCACGCAGTGGTAATGCACGGCACCGGCGTCACACCACACGCACGAACTTGCGGCGCCCCACCTGGATCACGGCGCCAGCCCCGGGTTGCAGCGCCAGGTCGTAGCTCTCGACGCGCGCGCCGTCGATGCGCACGCCGCCACCATCGATCAGGCGGCGCGCCTCGCTCTTCGAAGCGGCGAGCCCGGCGGCAACCATCAGGTCGACGATGGTGGTCGGCGCGGCCAGTTGGTGCTCGGGGATGTCCGCCGGCAGTTCCCGTTGCACGAACTGGCGCACGAAGGCCTCCTCGGCGGCCCGCGCCTCGTCCGGGCTGTGGAACTGGGCCACCACCTCGCGGGCGATGCGCAGTTTCAGGTCGCGCGGGTTGACGCTGCCCTCAGCCAGCGCGCGGTGGATCTCGGCCAGTTCATCAAAGGGCACGTCAGTAAAGACCTCGAAGTAGAGCGGGATCACCCCGTCGGTCATTGACATCACGCGACCGAACATCTCAGCGGGGGCGCTGCGGATATCGACCGTGTTGAGGAAGGTCTTGCTCATTTTCCGGCCATCGGTGCCCGGGATGAGCGGCACCAGGAAGACCTGCTGCGGGGTCATGCCCAGCTGGGCCATCAACTCGCGGCCAGCCAGGATGTTGAATTTCTGGTCGGTGCCGCCGAACTCCACATCAGCCTTGATCGCCACCGAGTCGTAGCCCTGGAGCATCGGGTACATCAGCTCGAGGATGGTCAGGCCGGCACCGGACTCGTAGCGTTTGCGGAAGGTCTCGTGGGCGAGCATCTGGGCGAGGGTGAAGCGTCCGGCGAGATCGAGCGCCTGCTCAAGCGTAAAGGTGCCGAACCATTCGCTCTGCCAGCGCACCTCGGTCCGTTGCCGGTCGACTACGCGGAAGAACTGTTCCATAAAGATCTCGGCGTTGGCGCGCACCTCCTCGGCCGAAAGGCGCGTGCGGGTCTCGTCGCGACCGGAGGGGTCGCCGATCTGGGCGGTCCAGTCACCGACGATCAGCACGACCTGATGGCCCAGTTCCTGGAACTGGCGCAGCTTGCGCAGCCCAACGGCGTGGCCGATGTGCATGTCGGGCCGGGTCGGGTCAAAGCCCTGTTTGAGGCGCAGCGGTTTGCCCTCGGCGAGGCGCTGGCGCAACTCTGCCTCAACAATGACCTCGGCGACACCCCGGCGCAACAGCTCGTCAAGTTCCATGTTCGGGCTCCCATACACAAAGATGGTCTCAGCCAGCTTCACAATCCGGTGGAGGCGTGAGGCGATGAGGCGATGAGGCGATGGGGCGACGACCAGCGCGTTTTCGCCTCCTCGCGACGTCGCGTCGTCGCGTCCGTGCATCCGCGCATCCTCGCGTCCTCCCATTCTCGCAACGGCGAGCGAGCCTCTCGACAACCGGTACTACTCTGAGGCCACGACCCGATTGTGGCCGGCCCGCCCGGCGGCGGCGAGTCGCCGATCGGCCGTGTCGATGCACTGCTCGACGCCGGGCCCGCTGGCCGCAGCGACACCGATGCTGACCGTGACATGCAGCTGCGGGTGGATGGTGCTCCAGGCCAGTTGTTCGACGGCCTCGCGGATGCGTTCGGCGATCACGGCAGCGTCGGCGAGCGAGGTGTCGGGCAGCAAAACGAGGAACTCCTCACCATCGTAGCGCGCCGCGAGGTCGCTGGGGCGACAGATGCCACGAAGCACGCCGGCGATACCGCGGAGCACCTCGTTGCCGGCACTGAGCCCGAAGCGATCGTTGAGCTCCTTGAACTGATCGACGCTGGCCATCAGGACGGCGAGCGACCGCCCGCTGCGCGCGGCCTGTTTGCTCAACTCGCTGAGCCGGCGGTCGACCTGACGGCGATTGGCGAGCAGGGTGAGGCTATCTTCGTTGGCCTCACGCTCCAGGTCGCGGGCGCGGGCCTGCAGGGCGCGGATGATCGTGTCGGGGGCACTGACCTGCCCGGCGGGTTCGTTGAACGCGGCGCGGGGCAGGTGGAGCAGCAACTGGTCGGTGAAGTCCACCAGATTATCGGTGGCGATCAGGGCGGCGACGGCGCCATTGGCGCGGGCCCCGGCGGCGGCCTGCTCATCGGCGACGATCGCGATCAGCGGCGTGGGCGCGGCCAGCTGGCGCCAGAGGTGCCAGACCGCCGGGTCGGCGCCGTTGGCAATCATCAGCACCGGGTCGGGCGTGCGCGCGAGCTGGTCCTGGGCCTTGAGCACATCGGTGGCGATCAACGGGCGGTAGCCCTGAAGGCGCAGGCTGGTAGCGATGGAGGCGCGCAACCCCTCGTCGGGGTAGATCAGCAGTGCGGCGGGGCGGCTCTGCCCCCGGCGTTCTTCAGCCGGCGGCTGGGCGCTCAGGCGCCGGTCGAAGACGTAGCTACTGCCGGCGATGCTCTTGGCGGCACTCTTCACCTCAGCCGCCACCTTGCTGATCTCATCGACGCTCGTGAAGCGGTGGCCCTCGGAGCTGACAACCGACATCGAGAGGCTGAGCAGGCCAAACTGGCGGGGCACGCCATGGCGGTCGACGCCGCGCAGGTAGCCGCGCTGCAGATCCTCCGGATCGTAGAGTTCGCGCACCCGCCCGTCGAAGGTGGCAATGATGCGTTGGGCGAGCTCCTCGGGATGGCCGCCGTAATGAATGATCGCGAAATCGTCGCCGCCGATATGGCCGAGAAAATCCTCGCGCGGCGCCACCTCGGCGAGCACGCCGGCCAGCATGTGGATGGCCCGGTCGCCGCGGGCGAAGCCATAGGCGTCGTTAAAGGCCTTGAAGTTGTCGAGGTCGACGTAGATCAGCGCGAAGGGCGTGCCCTGGCTGATCTGTCGTTCCAGTTCGGCCTGCAGCAGCACATTGCCGGGCAGCCCGGTGAGCGGGTTGCGCACGGGCAGCTTGGCGGCGCGGCGCAGGTGGCTGCGGATGCGCGCCAGCAGCACGTCGATGTCGTAGGGCTTAACGATATAATCGTCGGCGCCGCTGTCGAAGCCCGTCACCACCTCGGCCGATGCGCTGCGCGCGGTGAGGATGATCATCGGCAGGTGGGAGGTGCGCGTATCATTGCGCAGCTGGCGGATGGCCTCAAAGCCATCCATCAGCGGCATCATCAGATCGATCAGCAGCAGGTCGGGGGGGTGATCCTGGGCCATGCGCACCAACTGATCGCCGTCGTGAGCGATCAGAACCTCATAGCCGGCCTCCTGGAGCGTCTCTCGCAGCAGGAGGCACATGGCCGGGTCATCGTCGGCCACCAGGATCCGCGCTTGCGCTGTCATCGGGCGCCCTGTCAGGGTAGGTACGGGTGTCGTTGTCGGCAGGGTAGCTTTGCGGACCGTATAGCGCCGGGCCAGCGACTACCCTACAGCATACCACATTGTGTCCAGCACTGATGCGTGGCGCAGGGCGCCTGCAGGGCTGATGCAGCGGTTGTGCGGTGGTGTTGGCGGCTGCGCCGCCAACACC
>DAOUBZ010000373.1:0-3574 GCA_034432515.1 Chloroflexaceae bacterium
GAAGAAGGCCTCGATCGCCGGGCGCATATCGAGGCCGGAGGCGTAGGCCATACGCGCCTCGACACCGCGGGCCTCCAGGGCGCGCACCAGGGCGTCGAGGTGGGCGGTATTGCCGCTCAGGGCGACGGTGCGCAGCGCGAGGATGCCAACCGCGCCCTGTGCCGGCGCAGCCTGGCGGCCCCGCGTCCCCCGGGCGCGGCTCGCGCGCCACTGCTCGTAGGCGGCCAGCGTCTCGAAGGGATGAGGCGCATCGGGGTGGATCAGCGCCTGCTCGGGGTAGCTGACCGGATCGAGCACCGGCAGCTTGCCTTTGTGGCCGGGGACATAGGCCTCGATCAGCAGGCAGAGCAAACGGTAGAGATTCTCGGGCGAGGCGTTGGTCCAGTACTGATGGGCAACGATATAGGTGTAGAGGTCGCGAGCCTTGCCGGGGATGAGCTTGAGCACCTTGCTGAGGTTGCGCAGCACGGCCAGCTGGCGGCGTGCCTCGCCCGCACCGCCCTGGGGGCGCAGCTTCTTGATCCACTGGCGCAGCGGGCCGCTGGCCTCGTCACGTTCGCGGGCGGCCAGCACGAACTTGCCGATCCGGGTCTGGCGGATGAGCGCCGGGTTGGAGGTGATGATCAACACCGGGCAACTGGCGGCGCTCAGCAACCGCTCCAGCGGGCGCACATACTCCTCACCGAAGAGCCGCGCCCCGAAGACGAACGCCGCCCCGTTGAGATCGCGCTCCAGGCGCCGCCAGCCCGCCTCATCGCGTAACGAGGCGGCATCGTAGCAGGCAGGCGTCAGCGTCAGGCCGTGCTCAGCCTTGAGCCGGGCCGCGGCCTCGCGCAGCGCGCCGGCGTGGTTGCCATCGATGGTGAGAAAGACGATGCGCATCGGTGTCCCCTAGTCGGCGGCGGCGACCCGCGTGACCCGATCCGGCCCCGGATAGTTCGGGAAGCCCTCAAGGCCCTGCCACTTCGTCGCCTCAGTGGTCGGCACCGGGGGCAAGCGATAGGCTGCCAGCAGGCGCAGGGCCACCCCGGCGCGCAGGCGGGCAGCCTGGGCCTGATTGATCGCCCCACCGGCGGCAGCCAGCGCGTTGGCCCGCGAGTCGTACTCGGCAGCCTTGTCAAGCTGGTGGAAGAAGAGCGGGTCGTTGACCGGCAGCGTCTCCGGGTAGACCTGGGTCGCGATGCGATTGCACAGCCGGATCACGTCCTGGTCATACTGGCGCCAGTTGAGCCCGAGCGCCTGGTAGAACTCGGCGCGGCGACAGTCATTCAGGTACATGGTGGCATAGACCGCGAGCAGGAAGAAGCGGATCCAGCGCCGGTTGGCCGGCTCATTGAGCAACTCGGGCTGACTGCGCATCAGCATCGAGAAGAACTCACCGTGGCGATACTCATCGTTGCACCACTGCTCGAACCACTTGAAGATCGGGTGGATGGTATGCTCGGGATGCCTTGCCAGATGCCGGTAGATCTGGATATAGCGCGAGTAGCCGATCTTCTCGGAGAGATAGACGGTATAGAAGATGAACTTGGGCTTGAAGTAGGTATACTTCTTGCGCTTCTGGAGCACACTCAGATCGAGGGCCACATTCAGATCGGCCATCGTCTTGTTCAGGAAGCCGGCGTGGCGCCCCTCGTCGCGGCTCATGCACCGGAAGATCGCGCGCATCGTCGGATCCTTGAGGTGTTTAACCATCTCGGCGTAGAGGATGCAGCCGGAGAACTCGGCGGTGCAGGAGCGCTCGAGGAACTCGATGAACAGCTGGCGCACCGGCATATCGTCGAAATTGGCCAGAAACTCCTCGTTGCGCTTAAAATGGCCCTTGTTGTAGTCGTGTTCGAACTCCTCGCGGATCCACTCGAACTCGTCACGCAGGCCATTCTTATCGATATCCAGGGCATCGATGGCTTTAAAGTCGGTGGTATAGAAGCGAGGGGTGAGCATAGCTTCCTGCAGGGCGTGCCTGGTCGTGACACTCAGATCGGGCATCTGCTCCATAGCTCCTCCTTGCGTTTAGGGGTGTTCCACCAGCTCATTGACCTCGATCAGGCTGCTCTTCTTGATCAAATTGCGGCGCAGCCAGCTCGCCTTGTAGAGCTTGACCGGACTGGTATAGGTGATCTCGCCGTGAGTCTGGCCCTGGACATTCGGCATCGCGACGATCTCGAGCGTATCCCCCGGCTGGATCTCCATCCCCGGCGGCAGATCAACATGGAGGTGGAAGTGCTCGTGCTCACTCTGCAGATGCACGGTGCCCTCACCCTCGATCAGTGTCTCGCGGTCATACCAGCGCCAGAGCAGGTAGCCGGCTCCGACAGCCAGTGCAAGACCAAGCAGCCTCCGCATACCGCCCCCTTTCTTCGTGACATGTAGTACAGAATAGGAACTACGTCAGCGCCGAACGGATCTGGCCGGGCAACGCAGGCGAGGCGCGACAGGGCGCGTACTCAGCTAGTGACGCGTCGCCTGGACCAGTGTGACATGGTAAAAGCCGCTGCTGATGCGCTGCGCGCGGCTGATCGTCATCGCGCAATCGTGCAGGGTGGCGCGCACCAGAGGTTCGGGGATCATCTGGATGTCGGTGCGGCGCTGGCTGTGTGGAAAGTACGCGCCGATACGGTGCATAGCTGACAGCAGCGGGCTGGAGGGAGCATAGGTGAAGAGCAGGGTCGCGCTGCTGAGGGTGGCAAGGTGGTGCAGCATACGTTCGAACGGCCCGGGCGGGTAGTGGATCAGCACATCGAAGCAACTGACCAGGTCGTAGCGGCCCTGCAGATCCTCGAGGTCGGAGACCAGGCCCTGGATCCGGTCGTCGAGGCCGGCGCTGCTGGCGGCGGCCCGCGTCGCGGCAACCATCTGCGGGGCGATATCAACCGCAGTCACCTGCATCCCGCGGCGGGCCAGGGCCAGGCTGAAGAGCCCGGTGCCGCAGCCTGCATCGAGCGCGGCGCCGCTGCGGCCCGTGCCATCGGCGTCGAGCCAGCGCTCCGCCAGGGCGAGCATTGCGGTGTGGCCGTCGCGGATCGAGCGGCGGATCGGCGAGAGCCGCGCCTCGCCATAGATTGCCGACCAGCGCTCGAAGCCAATCCCGTCGAAGTACTGGCGCAACCGCGCCTTGTGCTGAGTCGTGTCCACGTGTTGTCCCGGATCGACCCTGCGGGTGCGTAGTGCGAACTACATACTACGGTCATGCATCGGGATTATAGCATAAAAGTCAACGGCATGGCACTATATACAAAAGGTGGACAAAAGGTTGAAGCGGTGATCTAGCTCATTCTGATGCGCAGAAATTCCTGAGGTCCTGATGCCATTCTGTGCGAATTGTTGTGCATATCTCACGTCACGTTGCTGTTGAGTCCATAATTATGAAACATCAACCGTTCTGCTGGTTATATGGTTTAGATCAGTGGGGTCTCAGTTATGGCCACTGCACAGCCCGAAGCCTGGCGCGCAAGCCGATCGGGCGGCATTCCCCCAGGGCTAAAGCAACGTTCGCCTCCCGCGGTGGGGTGTGGGGCAGCTGCACTACCCCTCGAGATGTTGTCTGGTTGGTGTTGGCGGCTGCGCCGCCAAC
>DAOUBZ010000374.1:0-3257 GCA_034432515.1 Chloroflexaceae bacterium
ACGCCTTTGAGCGTGTGGTGGAGCGTCAAGTCTTCGACTTTCCCAATCGTCAGCGCTACGGTGTTTTACAAATGATTTAGGACTGCTATACCTAGGCAGGAGTGAAGATGTCTCAACCATTTTCGAATGGACCCGGCCAGGCCCTGCGTGTACCCCGCGGCTTGCCGTATGGTTTGTTCACGATAATTGCGATTGTTGCCGCTGTGGCCATCTTTGGGCTCGTGAATGCTACCACCGTCGTTGATGCGGGCACCCGCGGTGTGGTAAAGACCTTCGGCGAGGTGACCGGGGTGTTCGACGAGGGACTGCATTTTCGCGCCCCCTTCGTGACCACCGTGGTGCCAGTTGATGTGAAGACCCAGCGTCTGATCTCCGAGTCGTCGGCTGCCTCGCGTGATCTGCAGATCGTCACCACCCAGGTGGTGCTCAACTACCGCGTCGATCCTGAGCAGGTGGGCACGCTGGTGCGCGAGATCGGCACCGACTACGAGGCCAAGATCATCGACCCGGCCATCCAGGAGTCGGTCAAGGCGGCGACCGCCCAGTTCACCGCCGAGAACCTGATCACCCAGCGCCCGCTGGTCTCGGAGTCGATTCGCCAGGTGCTGAACGAGCGTCTGACCCCGCGTGGGATCATCGTTGAAGAGGTGTCGATCACCGAGTTCAACTTCAGCGATGAGTTCAGCCGGGCAATCGAGGCCAAGCAGGTCGCCGAGCAGGATGCGTTGCGGGCCGAGCGCGAGTTGCGACGGGCCCAGATCGAGGCCCAGCAGCAGGTGGCCCGCGCCGAGGCCGAAGCCCAGGCGCGCCTCGAAGTGGCCCGCGCCGAGGCTGAGGCGCTGCGCCTCCAGCGCGAGGTGATCTCGCCCGAGTTGCTGCAGCTGCGCTTCATCGAGCGCTGGGATGGTATTCTCCCCCGCTTCATGAGCGGTGACTCGGGGCTGGTGCCGTTTGTCAACATCCCGGCCGGCGAACTCGAGGCCGCGCCGGTCACGGCGCCCGCCCCGGCGCCGCTGGCCGAACCGACGGCGGCGCCGGTCGCGCCATAATGAGGCTCTGCGATGCTGAGTCAGTCCTCCGCGTTGCGCTTCAGCGTGATCATTCCGGCCCTGAACGAAGCGGCGCGCATCGGCGGCTGTGTGGCCGCCGTGCGCGCCCTTGATCCGACGGTCGAGATCATAGTCGCCGATGGGGGCAGCAGCGACCAGACGGCTGAACGGGCCGCCGCCGCCGGGGCGCTGGTGGTGCGAGCACCCCGGGGGCGCGGGCCCCAGTGCAACGCCGGCGCCGCCGTGGCCAGCGGCGACGTGCTGATCTTCCTCCACGCCGATACCGCCCTGCCCGACTGCGCCTTCCCGCTCCTGCGCGAGGTCCTCGCCGATCCCACCGTCGAGATCGCCAAGTTCCGCCTCAGCTTCGATACCCGCGACTGGCTGCTCGACCTGGCCGCGCGCATGATGTGGTTCGACTCGCTGCTTACGAGCTATGGCGACCAGGGCATTGTGATCCGGCGTGAGCTGTTTGCCGAGGTGGGTGGCTTCCCCGACTGGCCGCTCTTCGAAGATGTGCGCCTCTTCGAACTGGCGCGCGCGCTCACCGAGGTCTACGTTGTGCCCGCCGAGGTGACCACCTCGGCGCGCCGCTTCCTCGAACACGGCGTGCTGAACCAGCTGGTCCACGACCTGTGGCTGTGGCTCCAGTACCTGCTGGGGGTTTCACCCTACGACCTGGCCCGCGGCTACGAGCAGGGCGGCGCCGCGCTGCGGGGCGTGGCGCTCTAGCATCCGGTCTCAGTGGGGCCTCGCTCACGGCGAGGCGATCGCCCCCGCTCAGGTTGAGCCCGATGCAGCCGTGCAGGCGTAGCAGTGGGCGCCAGTGCGGATCGTGCGCCCCGCCAGGCGCTCCGGCGTCACGTCGAAGATCGTTGGTGCCAGCGCCATGTCAAGCATCTGATTGAAGTCGCAGTCGAACAGGCGCCCATCCCAGCCCACCGAGAGGATCGTCCGGCACATCAGACCGTCGATCGTGGCGCGGTTGAACGACTGGACGAGCAGTTCCATGTAGGTTTGAAGCTCGCCGGACGCGCTCAGGTGCTCCAGGTAGCGGCTGATCGGCATGTTGGTGAGCGTGTAGAGCCGGCTGAAGACGATCCCATAGCGGTCGTAGAGCTCGCGGCGCCACTCTGCCTCCAGGCTGGCCTGGGGCTCCGGCAGCACGGGCCCCACCGGGTTGGTGATCAGGTCGAGGATCAGGCCGCTGCCCGGCTGGCCGTAGCCGAGCTGGTTGAAGTGCTGCAGCGCCGCGATCGACTGGGCGAAGATCCCGGCGCCGCGCTGGCTGTCGGTGCCTTCGATCGCGTAGTGCGGCAGCGAGGCGATAACCTCCACGCCGTGCTCGGCGAGGAACGCGGGCAGGTAGGCGTAGTTGGGCAGCCGGGTGATCGTCAGGTTGCAGCGGTCGATCACGTGGCGCCCCATGGCCCGTGCCCGCCGCACGATCTCATCGAAGGCGGGGTGCATCTCCGGGGCGCCGCCAGTGATGTCGAGCGTGGGGATGTTGGCCCGCTCAAGCAGGTCAAAACATGCCTCCACCACCTCAGGGGGCATGACCTCGCGCCGGTCGGGGCCGGCGTCCACATGGCAGTGACGGCAGGTCTGGTTGCATCGGCGACCGACGTTGATCTGCAGCACCTCGATCTGCGGCGCGGCCCGCAACATGGGAAAGCCATTCGCGATCAGGGTGGCGGAGAAACGCGGGATGGCCAGCCCGGCCAGCGTGCGGCGCTGGGTCGCCGGGTCGGCCAGGGCGTGGGCGCGGCGCTGCAGGGTGGGGATGAGGCTGATCTCGGGCATAGGGGTTGCGCTTCAAGGCCTGGCAGCCGCCAGGCAGAAAGGCGGAAACAGACTCGCGACGTGGGGCACGGCCCGTGTGGCTACGCGACCTAACACACCAATGCTGAGGAGCGTACGGACGCAGCGTGCTGCGTCCGCATAGCAACGCGCTGCGTCCGCATAGCAACACGCTGCGTCCGCGAGCGCCGCACATCATCTTCAGGGTGCCACGCCACCAGGAGCAGCGTGAACCCGTCCCCACGCGACTCTATTCTACCCGATCGGGGCCAGGCAGCGAAGTGAGATGCGACAACCTGCTGGTCGGTTGCGCTGTTAGTGGTTCATCCGGCAAGTCCCGTGTCACCCTGAGCGAAGCGAAGGGTCCCGGCCGAGATGCTTCGCTGCGCTCAGTATGACAAATGACTT
>DAOUBZ010000375.1:0-13805 GCA_034432515.1 Chloroflexaceae bacterium
CAAAAACCTACCCCTGGAAGGGTCCCCCAGCGGGGTCGGCCGTCCGTTACCCGGCCAGCAAGGCATCGTGTCGACCTGGAGTGGCGCGGCTACTCCTCAAGGTTCTCGTCATCGTCGCCCATATCCTGGTCGATCTCCTCGAGGCCGAGTTCCTCTTCCTCCTCGCCGCCGACAAACTCCTCTTCAGCGCTTTCGATCTCTTCAGCCGTCTCTTCTTCTTCGAGGAGGTCTTCGTACTCCTCATAGCGCAGGCTGGAGACATAGGCTGCGCCCTCGCCGAGTTTGCCGGGGAAGGAGATGCGGTTGCGCTGACTGGGGTCCTGATAGGTCTCGCGGATGAGCAGGCGCACGGTGCGCGGGTCGCTCTGGGCAATGGCGGCGATATAGCGATTGCCGCCGCCGATCAACTCGGCGAGGCGCTGGCCGAGCTTGGGTTCGAGGCGCCCGATGATCGTGCCATCAGCGTCGATGACGTAGACAATCTTGCCTTCGACGCGGAAGTCCATCTTCTCGCCGGTCACCAGGGCCTCGACGGCGGGGCTTCGGGGCACATCGATCAGGGTCGTGATCGCGGTGCGGCCCGTCTCGGTGATGAACATGCGCAGGTCGACCTGCTGACGGGGCTTGCGATTGGCCAGGCCGGTCTCGATGCCACGGGCGATCAGGGCATCCAGGCGGGCAAGGTTCTTGCGCGCGATGCTATTGGTCGGATTGAGGCGCAGGGTATGCTGGTAGGCATCGTGGGCCTCGGTGTATTGGCCAAGCTCCATGAGCGCCTTGCCAAGGCGGTTGTAGGTGTCGGGGTCCTCGCCGAGGGTGAGGATCTGGCGATTGGTATCGACCGCCTCCTCCCACTTGTTCATCGCGGCGAGTTCGATCGCTTTTTCCTGGAGCTTGCGGCGAATGCGCTGCTTCTCGTCCTGTTTTGCCAAGGTCAGGGCTCCTCATACTGCAACAACGGTGTTGGCACCGCAGCGGGCGCGACGGGCCGCGCCGCGCGGCGTGCCGTTACGAGCTACCGACGGCTTCGCCCTGCAGCGCCCAGGGGCCGGTGCGGGTGATGCGCACCGGGACCAGACGGCCGGTCAGGTCGTCGGGATGGGCGAAGAAGACGAGCTTGTTGTTGGGGCTGCGCCCACGCCATTTGCCCTTGCTCTCGCCCTCAACCAGGACCTCGACCGTCTGTCCGAGGAAGCGGGCGTTGCGCTCGGTCGCGATCGTTTCCTGGAGGCGCTCGAGTTCGCGGCGGCGGGCCTCCTTCTCAGGCTCCGGCACGGCCATGGCGGGGTCCTGCTCCTGTTCGGTGGCGAGGGTGCCGGGGCGGGCCGAGAAGGCGGCGATGTGGACCTTATCGAAGCGGATCTCGGCGCAGAGGTCGCAGGTGGCGGCAAAATCGGCGCTGCGTTCGCCGGGATGGCCAACGATGATATCGGTAGTGAGCGAGACGTGGGGGATGGCGGCGCGGATCGCAGCGATGAGTGCCTTGTAGCGCTCGACGCTATAGCCGCGACGCATCAGCTTGAGCACCCGGTCGGAGCCGGCCTGGACCGGGAGGTTGATGTCGGGCATACAGCGCGGGAGGCGGGCGATGGTCGCGATCAGGCGCTCGGTCATCCAGGCTGGATGCGAGGTGAGGAAGCGCAGCCGTTGCAGCCCCGGCACGGCGTGGACAGCCTCCAGCAGGTCGGCGAGCTGGGGGCGGCCGGGCAGGTCGTGTCCCCAGGAGTCGACGATCTGGCCAAGCAGGGTGATCTCGCGGGCGCCGCGGGCAACGATCCGCGTACACTCGTCGACGAGTTCGGCGAGGGGGCGCGAGCGTTCGCGGCCCCGGCGCAACGGGATGACGCAGTAGGAGCACGTCATGTTGCAGCCGTACTGGATGGGAACGTGGACCGAGACGGGCGGGTGGGCCCACGAGGCGACCGGGAGGGCTGGTTCATCGAGGGTATAGACCGGATTGGGCGCGAGCGCGACGACCGCATCGACAGCCGAGGGGGCGACGAAATGGTCAACCATTGGCAGTCGCTGGGCGAAGATCGAGCGATGGTCCGGGCCGACCATACAGCCCCAGAGGACGATGCGCGTGTCGGGTTGCTCGCGTTTGACGCGCACCAGTTCACCGAGCTTGCCGAGGATGCGCTCCTCGGCGCTTTCGCGCACGCTGCACGAGTTGAGCACGATGAAGCTGGCCTCCTCAGGGCGGGTAGCAGGGCTGTAGCCAACCCCCTGCAGGGCGGCCTCGAGGCGCTCGGAGTCGGAGACATTCATCTGGCAGCCCACCGTCCACACGTAGTACCGCCGCGCGCGCGGGGTCGCGTCACGGTCGGGCCGTGGGGGGGAGACTGGCTGATCGAAGAACTGCAGATCCTGCATGCTTATCGTTATCGTGAAGCGGGCGTCCGGGGCCAGCCAGGCTACCAGACAATGATTGGCAGCCCGTGCTCGATACTGGTCGCGGCGGCGGTGCGCAGCAATTCGAGGCAGCGGAAGGCCTCGGTATTCTGGTTGACGCCAGCCTTGAGCAGCATGGGCGCCAGTTCGGTGAGTTCGGCCTGCAGGCGGTAGGTGGAGCCGAAGAAGGCGCTATCCTCTTCGCCGTCTTCATTCTCGAAATTGAGCCAGACAGGCTTGTCGAAATCGGCGGGGAGGTAGTAGCTGTTGATGCCCTGCAGGTTGATCAGGTGGCGAAAGCGGGTACTGGTCAGTTCGTCCCAGATATCGGTCACCGCGCGGTCGAGATCTTCGTAGATCACGGGGCCATCTTCGAGCACGTCGCTGATGTCGTCGCCGCGTTCGAGGTGGGCGGCGAGGCGCGACAACTGATAGAGCGCGCCCATGTTGGCCAGGCCCCCCTCCCAGACCTGGGTGCCGGGCTGGCTGAGCAGATCGATGTCGATCCCCTCGTCGCGCAACTGGTCCTGCACGGCGGAGACGGACTCGTACTCCTCCTCATATGCGGCGCGATCCTCATCGGGGCGCACGGTGATCATCGAGCCGACCGCCAGGTCCAGTTCGGTAGGCTGATCATAGTCGCTCATCGCTCCTCCCTCTTCTGCGCGCCATCGGGTTGTGCCCGGCACACCGCACGCTGAGTAGCGCTCGAGCGGCGCATGTTGTTGCAGTATACCACATTGGGGCGGCGCGGGTGGGGCCGTGCGCCACGGGGCGGGTGGGGCGGCCACGCTGGGCCCAGGTCTTGCCGCGACTGCGGTGGTCAATGCTGGTATAATGCGCGGCAGGATCCCCGACGCAGTCTGTAAGGAGCAACGTCGTGTCCAGCCACGCCGGGCGTCGCCGCGTCACCCTCTTTGTGACATGCATTGTTGACCAGCTCTACCCCAGTATTGGCCAGGCGACGGTACAACTGCTCGAAGCCCAGGGCATCGAGGTGCACGTGCCCCGCGGGCTCACCTGCTGCGGCCAGATGGCGTTCAATGCCGGCTTCCGCGACGCGGCCTATGCGGTGGCCGGGCGCACGATCGAGGTGCTGCGCGGCCAGGGCGACGTGGTGCTGCCTTCGGGCTCGTGTGGGGCGATGATCCGTCACCTCTACGGTGAGCTCTTTGCCCACAGCCCCTATGCCGGGCCGGCCGCCGAGCTGGCCGCGCGCAGCTATGAGCTCAGTGAGTACCTGGTCGACGTGCTTGGCGTCACGGCGGTGGGCGCTCGTTACCAGGGGCGGATCACCTACCACGACGCCTGCCACGGCTTGCGCTTCCTCGGGGTGGGGCGCCAGGCCCGCGCGCTGCTTGCCCACGTCGAGGGCGCCGAGGTGCGGCCACTGCCGGGCTGTGAGCAGTGCTGCGGCTTCGGCGGGCTCTTCGCGGTCAAGCAGCATGCCATCTCCGAGGCGATGCTCGAGCGCAAGCTGGCCGATCTCCAGGCGGTCGAGGCCGACCTGCTCGTCACCGGCGATGCCTCGTGCATGACCCAGATCGCCGGCGGTCTCTCGCGCCATGGCAACCCGACACGGGCGCGCCACCTGGCCGAACTGCTTGCCAATATGGTCGATGCCCGCCCGTAGCGGCCCAGCGAACTGCGCCGCTACGGGCGCTACGGAACAGCTATGAGCACGCAAACCCTTCACTTCTACGATCGTGTTGATACGGCCCTGCACGACGAATCGCTGCGCACGGCGCTCGGCCGTGCCACCTCGCGCTTCATCGGCAACCGCGCCGGGGCGATCGGCGCCCTGAGCGATGAGGCCGCGCTGCGCGACCAGGCCCGCGCCATTCGCGCCCATGCGCTCAGCCGCCTCGATGAATTGCTGGTACGCCTTGCCGAGCAGGTCGAGGCGCGCGGGGGCAAGGTCTGCTGGGCCAGCGATGGCGAGGAGGCTCGCCGCTATATCAGCGAGCTTGCGCAGAGCCGCGGCGTGCGGACGATCGTCAAGTCCAAGTCGATGGCCTCCGAGGAGATCCACCTGAATGAGGCGCTTGAACAGGCCGGTCTCGAGGTAGTGGAGACCGATCTCGGCGAGTATATCATCCAGATCGCGGGCGAGACGCCCTCGCATATCATTGCCCCCGCCATCCACAAGACCCGTGAGCAGGTGGGCGCGCTGTTCGAGCAGCACCTGGGCATGCCGCACACGACCGAGGTGCCGCCGATGATTCGCACGGCGCGCCAGGCGCTGCGCCAGCGCTTCCTGCAGGCCGATATGGGCATCAGCGGAGTCAACTTCGGCGTTGCCGAGGAGGGGGCGGTGGTGATCGTGGAGAACGAGGGCAACGCGCGGCTCTCCACCAGCGTGCCCCGCATCCACGTGGCGATCATGGGCATCGAGCGCATCGTCGAGCAGCTCGACGACCTGGGGGTGCTGCTGCAGGTACTGGCCCGCTCGGCCACCGGCCAGAAGCTCAGCGTCTACACCAGCATCATCAGTGGCCCGGCCCGCCCGGGCGAGGCCGATGGCCCCGAGGAGTTCCACCTCGTCCTGCTCGACAATGGCCGCTCACAGATCCTTGGCGGCCCGTACGCCGAGTCGCTGATGTGCATCCGCTGCGGCGCCTGCCTCAACGCCTGTCCGGTCTACCAGAGCATCGGCGGCCACGCCTACGGTGGGGTCTACTCCGGGCCAATCGGCGCCATCCTCACCCCGCTGCTGCAGCCCGACCTGCCCGACAACCACCTGCTGCCGCAGGCCAGTTCGCTGTGCGGCGCGTGCCAGGAGGTCTGTCCGGTGCGCATCGCCATCCCCGACATGCTGCTGCGCCTGCGCGCCGATGCGGTCAAGGCGGGCAAGTTCCACCCGATCGAGCAGGCCGCCATCCAGAGCTACGCGCTGGTGATGAACAACCCGGCCCTGCTGCGCGCCGGGGGGACCGCCGCCCGGATCGGCGGACGCCTGTTCACACGCAAGGGCCGCATCAGGCATCTGCCGCCCCCGCTGCACCTCTGGACCAGCGGGCGCGATTTTCCTGCCCTCCCCGCCCAGACGTTCAGCGAGTGGTGGGAGGCGCGAAAGGCTGAATAGTCTGTGAAGTTAGTGTCCAGGGGGTGGGCGTTAGCGCAAAACGCAGTTGACAGACCACTGAAGGCAACGGGTGAAAGCCACACCTATCAGCCATCTGAAGCACGGGAACGCCTATGAGTCGTGATCAGATCCTTGCCGCGCTGCGCACCAGCCTGGCCTCGAACCGCCACTGGCTCGAGGCGGAGGCAGCCAGGGCGCCCCACGCCCCGCCGCCGTTTGTGCATCCCCCGGCTGATGACCTGGTCGCCCAGTTTGCCGGTGAACTGGCGAAGCTCGAGGGTCGGGCCTACAGCGTTGCCGAAGACGCCGAAGCCCTCGACCTGATCGGCCGCCTGCTCGATGAGCGCAGCGCCCGCCAGGTGCTCGCCTGGGACCTGGAGCAGATCGCGCTGCCCGGCCTGGCTGCGCTGCTCGCCGGGCGCGGAGTAACACTGCTCGACGCGATGGTGCAGGGCGCCGAGCGCAAAGCGCGCCTGCAGGCCATCGAGCCGGCCCCGGTCTGCCTCTCGGGCGTCGAGTGCGCCATCGCAGAGAGCGCCAGCCTGGTGCTCGTCCACGGCCCCGGGCGGCCGCGCCTGGCCTCGCTGCTCGCCCCGTGCCATATCGCGGTGGTGCGCCGGGCGCAGCTGGTCCGTGGGCTCGGCGAGGCCCTCAGCCTGCTCCGCGAACGCCACGGC
Organism: Chloroflexaceae bacterium; assembly: GCA_034432515.1. GTDB lineage: Bacteria > Chloroflexota > Chloroflexia > Chloroflexales > Chloroflexaceae > JACAEO01. Next base: position 6,154 of record DAOUBZ010000375.1, read on the forward strand.
ACGACCATCTTCGATGCGACGAGCAACCTGACGCTGATCAGTGGCCCCTCGCGCACCGCCGACATCGAGATGACGCTCTCACTGGGCATCCACGGCCCACCTGAGGTGCACGTGGTGCTGATCTAGCGCACTGAGGAGCGCAAAGGGACCGCTGAAACCACCGGTAAGAACTGGTTCAACTCCGCATGACCTTTCGTGCGGATGCGCGGATGCGAGGACGCGAGGAGGTGCGGACGCGATGAGGCGCGGACGCGCAGACGCGATGATGCGCGGACGCGATGATGCGCGGATGCGATCGTGGCGCCTCATCGCGTCACGGGTCCTCGCTGCGATTGTCAGCGAGGAATGGCTGTTTCTGAACGTTGCCGGAGGCAACGCTACGCGATCATGTCCCGCCCAGCGGTCTATCTCACGCGCCGCCTGCCCGCGGCGGCCATGGCCATCCTGGAAGCGGCCTGCACGGTGACGCTCTGGGATGATGCGGAGCGCCCCGTGCCGCGCGAGGTGTTGCTGCGCGGTGTGGCCGGCGCCGAGGGGCTGCTCAGCCTGCTCACCGACCGGGTGGATGCCGAGTTGCTCGCGGCCGCGCCACGCCTGCGGGTTGTGGCCAACATGGCCGTGGGCTACGACAACATCGACGTGCCTGCCTGCAGTGCGCGCGGTATCCTGGTGACCAATACGCCGGGGGTGCTCACTGAGACTACGGCCGACCTGGCCTGGGCGCTGCTGCTGGCCGCTGCGCGGCGCATCGTCGAGGGGCAGAAGCTGATCGAGGCCGGCGGCTGGGGTCCGTGGCATCCGCTGCAACTGGTCGGCGTAGACGTGTACGGGGCGACGCTGGGCGTGGTGGGCGCCGGGCGCATCGGTGCGGCGGTGCTGCGGCGCGGGCGCGGCTTCGCGATGCGCCTGTGCTACCACAATCGCCACCCCGCGCCCGCGCTGGAGGCCGAGACCGGCGCGCGCTACCTGCCGTTCGACGAGTTGCTGCAAACGAGCGACTTTGTTGTCGCGACAGTGCCGCTCACCGCGGAGACGCGGGGCATGTTCGGCGCTCGTGAGTTCGCGTTGATGCGCGAGACCGCGATCTTCGTGAACGTGTCGCGTGGGCCGGTGGTGCGCGAGGCCGACCTGGTGGCGGCGCTGCGCGCCGGACGGCCGCGCGCGGCGGGCCTCGACGTCTTCGAGCAGGAGCCGATCGGACCCGCGCACCCGCTGCTGGCCCTGGCAAACTGTGTCTGTGTGCCTCACATCGGCAGCGCGACGGTGGCGACGCGCACGCGCATGGCCACCCTGGCCGCCGAGAACCTCGTCGCCGCGCTCAGCGGCCAGCCGCCGCTCAACCCCGTGAACGCCCCGTCCCCCGCCCCTCTGCGGCTCTGAACAGCCTCTGTCTAGAAATTGCACAGAAAAATGCGGCCAGGCCCTTGACAAAGGGTGTTGATGGCGGTATACTCTTCCTGACCGGTCGGTAAGATTAGGTAAGTGTGCGGTTTCAAATACTGCCTGACCGGTCAGGCAAGATACCAATGATGCAAGACCTCGAACCAATCAGCAGCCCGACCGCGGTGAAGATTGTCGATGCTGCGGGCCAGCTCTTTATGCAGCGGGGCTACAAGGCCGTATCGATCAACGACATCATTCGCGCGGCCGACGTGACCAAGCCGACGCTCTACTACTACTTCGCCGACAAGGAGGAGCTGTTCGTCCAGATGGGGCTGCGCGTGCTCCAGGAGATGGGCGCGCGGCTGCAGGCCGCCGCTACGGTGGCCGGGGATACAACCGTGCGGCTCCAGGCCCTGGCCGCGGTGGTGATGGATGGCCAGGACCGCGATATGCGCATGATGCGCCACGAGATGCTCGAGCACCTCGGGCCGGCGAATCGTGACCGGCTGGCCCGGGCCTTTTTCAGCCATCTGTTCCGCCCGGTGCTCCAGGTGATGGAGCAGGGCGTCGCCGAGGGCGCGCTCGGGCGCTACCCGCCAGTCACGCTTGCGAACCTGTTCCTCAGTGTGGGCGAGGCGTGCCGCGAATTCACCATCGACAGTCGGATGTCGTCCTGGGCCGCCGAGAGCGGTATCACGATCGAGGCGCGCCCGCTCAACGCGCGCCAGATGGTCGACCTGTTTCTGCACGGCGTCGCTGCATAGCGTCGTCCGTGTGCTGCAAACCAGTCTGTGTAAGGAAGAAGCTCAATGACTACCGTTCCACAGTCTCGTCCCGGCGGTCGCCTGCGCCGCCCGCCGCTTGCCGTGATTATCGCCGGGGTGCTGCTGCTCGCCGTGGGCGCGACCTTTGCCATTCGCGCTTTCAGCGGCGCGCGGGCCAACCCGCTCGCTGATGCTACGGTTGTTCCGGTTACCCGGGGCGACCTGGTGCTGGGGGTCAGCGCCACGGGCCAGGTCGAGCCGCGGATCCAGGCCGAACTGGCCTTCCCCGCCAGCGGGCGGGTGGCCGAGGTGCTGGTCGCCGAGGGCGACGCCGTGCGGGCGGGCGATGCGCTGATCACACTGGACAATCGCCAGCAACTGGCCGCCCGCGACGCTGCCGCCGCCAACCTGGCGGTGGCCCAGGCCGATCTGCAGGCCCTGCGCGATGGCGCCACCCCCGAGCAACTCGCCGAGGCCCAGGCCCAGGTGCGCGCCGCCCAGGGCAATCTGGTCCAGACCCAGGGCAGCGTGACCGCCGCCGATATCAGCGTGGCCCGCGCTGCGATAGACGAGGCCCGCGCCCGCCTGGCCCGGCTGGAGGCTGGCCCGAAGAATGATGCCCGGACCCGGGCCGAGACGGCGCTGGCCGATGCCCGCGCTGAGCTCGACCGCCAGCAGGCGGCGCTGGCCAGCGCCAAAGAGCAGGCCCGCCTGAACGTTGAGGCGGCTGCCAATGCCGTGCGCAACGCCCAGAGCGCCTACAGTACCGCCTACTGGGACCTGGAGCACGTGCGCGCAAACGGCACCGATCCGCGAACCGGCCGGCCGCTGAATGACATCCAGGAGCAGGACTTCCAGGTCGCTTTCGACCAGGCCAGCCGCGCTCTCGCCGACGCCGAGGCCAGTCTGCAGCAGGCGCAGGTGAGCTATGAGACGGCTCGCCAGAACGAGATCAGCGGCCTGCAGAGCGCCGAGGCCCGTGTGCGCGCCGCCCAGGCCGATCTGGATACGCTGCTTACCGGCAGTGATGCCGCCGAGTTGGCCGCGGCCCGCGCCCAGTTGGCCCGTGCCGAGGCCGAACTGGCCCGCCTGACCGGTGCCCAGCGCGCCGGGGCCGTGGCCGCCCAGCAGGCCAGCCTCGAAGCTGCCCGGGCGCGCTTCGAACAACTCAGCGCCGACCCGACCGCCAGCGACCTGGCCCGCGCCGAGGCGCGCGTGGCTCAGGCCCAGGCCCAGCTCGACCAGGCCCAGATTACGCTGGACGATACGACGCTGCGCGCCCCCTTCGACGGCGTGGTGGCCAGGGTCGGCGTCGCCCAGGGTGAGGCGGTGAACGGCGCCGCCCCGCTGGTCCTGATCGACATCAGCCGCTACCTGGTCAAGGTGACGGTCGATGAGGTTGATATCGCTCAGGTGCAGGCCGGCCAGCCGGTCGAGGTGCTGGTCGATGCCCTGGGCACGACGCTGCCGGGCACGGTGCTGCGCCTGGAGCCATTGCCCCGCGGCGACAGCACGGTCACTGCCTACCAGGTGACGGTGGAGATCGACCCGACTGGCAGCACCCTGAAGTCCGGGATGACCGCCAGCGCCACGATCATCGCCGACCGCCGCGATGGCGTGCTGAGCGTGCCGGCCGCCGCCGTGCGCAACGTCGATGGCCAGAGTGTGGTCAGCGTGGCCGTTGGCACGGGCAATGAGCGCCGCGTCGAGGATCGCCCGGTCGAGCTCGGGCTGCGCGCCGGCGAGCGGGTCGAGATCCGCAGCGGCATCGCCGAGGGCGAGCAGGTCGTGATCCGGTAGGGGTGTAACACCTTACGCCCCTCCACCCTGATGCCTGCATTTCGTGATACAAGGAGCAGTGTGCGATGAGCACCGATTACATAACCAGACCGATCGTCCAGATCAGTGACATGGTCAAGGAATTTCCCACCGGCGACGGCGTATTCCGCGCCCTCGACGAGGTCTCGATCCAGGTTGACCAGGGCGAGATGGTGGCGATCATGGGGCCCTCGGGCAGCGGCAAGAGCACGCTGATGACCCTGATCGGCCTGCTCGATACGCCAACCAGCGGGCGCTACCTCCTCGACGGCGAGGATGTGAGCAGCCTGAGCCGGCTGGAGCAGGCCCGGGTGCGCAACCGCAAGCTCGGCTTCGTCTTCCAGAACTTCAACCTGCTGCCGCGGCTGAGCGCCGTGCAGAACGTGGAGTTGCCCCTGGTCTACGGACGGGTGGATGGCCGGCAGCGCCGCGCGCAGGCCAGCGCGGCGCTGGAGGCGGTGGGGCTGGGGGCCAAGCTGCACAATCTGCCGAACACGCTCTCGGGCGGCCAGAAGCAGCGGGTGGCGATCGCCCGGGCGCTCGTGCACAACCCGGCGATCATCCTCGCCGACGAGCCTACCGGCGCGCTCGATACACGCACCGGCGCCGAGATCATGGCCCTCTTCCGCGAACTGAACCGCGAGCAGGGCCGCACGATCATCGTCGTCACCCACGACCCGGAGATTGGCCGGCACATGGACCGGGTGATCGGTCTGCGTGACGGGCGGCTGGCCGAGAACATTCTCAGCGAGTACTACGGGGTCGAGGTCTTCGAGCGCGTCGAGCGCGAGCACGGCCTGGAGCCGGTGCCGGTGCCGGTTCGCCGCCAGGGCGAAGCCGGCCGGAGTTGAGGTGGATAGCCGATAGGCGATTGAACTACCGTTGTGGTTCGCGTCATCCGGCTGCGCGCAGCATGACACGGCTCATGTTTGTGCCAGGGACAACTAAGGAAGCACCATGCTCAAAGAGCAGATTGGCATGGCCCTCGACAGTCTCAGGGCCAATAAGTTTCGTTCACTGCTGACCATGCTCGGCATCATCATTGGTGCCGGTACGCTGGTGGCGGTGCTCTCGCTGGGCAACGCCCTGCAGAGCAGTGTCTTCGAGCAGTTCGTTGACCTGGGCACACGGCGGATTGCCGTGGAGCCGGGCGACCCGCGGGCCAAGGGCGCGCGCGACGTGCCCGGCTACGGGCTGCTTTCCATCCAGGACTACCGTGTGCTGGAGGATCTGGCTGCGGCCCGCCCCGATCTGTTCCGCGCGGTAGTGCCCGAGGTCTCGGTGAACACCGAGGTGCGTGCTGGGACGACGGCGATCCGGGCCTTGCTGGTAGGCACCAGCGCGAACTACCCGCAGGTGCAGACGGTGCCAATGCTGGCTGGGCGCTTCCTGACCACTGCCGACGAGGCGGCCGGGGCCCGGGTTGGCGTGCTCGGCTACCTGGTGGCCCGCGATCTATTTGGCGCCGAGCGGGAGGCGCTTGAGGCCGCCGTGGGCCGCAGCATCGAGGTCAACGGCCAGCCCCTGACGATCATCGGCATCGTCGATGAGAATGGCGGCCCCTTCTCCACCGACGGGCGGGTCTTTGCGCCGGTGAGCACCGTGCGCCTGCGCCTGGTGGGCGGCCTCGACCTGCCGGGGCGCGGGCTGCAGATGAACAGTGTGCTGCTGGGGCTCACCAGCGAGCAACTGGTGGACCCGGCCGAGGCGGCGATTGTGACCGCCCTGCGCAGCGCCCGCAACGTCCCTGAGGGTGCGATCAACGATTTTGAGGTCAATACGCCCACCCAGGCGCTCAGCGTGCTGCAGGGCATCAACGGGGCGATCACCGGCTTCATCGCGCTGGTGGCCGGCATCAGCCTGGTGGTGGGCGGCATCGGGATCATGAACATCATGCTCGTCGCAGTGACGGAGCGCACGCGCGAGATTGGGGTGCGCAAGGCGCTCGGTGCCTCCGACGGCGACGTGCTTGGCCAGTTCGTGCTCGAGGCCCTGGCGCTCAGCATCGTGGGCAGCCTGATCGGCATTGTGGGCGCGATCGCCATCGTGGTGCTGATCGGCGCCGTGGCGGGCATCGGCGCGCCGATCTCCTGGAGCGCCGTGGCGATTGCGCTGGTCTTCGCCTCGCTGATCGGCATCGGCTTCGGCTTCTACCCCGCCCGCCGCGCAGCCATGCTCCAGCCGATCGAGGCACTGCGTTACGAGTAGCGGAGCATAGCGACCGGCCTGCGCCAGCGAACCGCTGGTGCAGGCCAATCCGTGAACCGGTGTAGGGGCCTTCAGTGTGCGCGCCGGGATGACGCGATCGGCAGGCAAGGGAAGCCCCATGCGCGCAGTTCGTCGGCGACGCGATCGGCCAGCGCGTCGAGTTGAGCCGCAATCAGTGGTGAGGGTTCCAGGCCGGGTTCCAGGCTGACGGGCTGGATGCCGATCAGCACCGTGTGGGCCGGCGTGTAGCCACTCAGCTGGCTGAGGGCCAGCAGTTCCTGCAGCCCCACCTGGTGCATCGACATCTTATGCGCCAGGGCGGCCGGGATCTCATCACCCTCCAACCGTACAATCGTGCCCGGTGGCTGAGCGGCATCGATGGCATCTACCACGAGCAGGTGCGTCACGCCCGGCAAGTAGGGGAGCAGACTCAGGCCCAGTGTGCCACCGTCGAGGATCTGCACCTGTTCCGGGCATTGGTAGCGCTGGTTGACGTGCTGCACGACGTGAACTCCGACTCCTTCGTCGCTCAACAACAGGTTGCCAAGGCCCAGCACCAGGGCTGAGGGGGAAGTGGTTTCTGGCATGGTGTGCATCCGATACGTAGCGGCAAGGTAGGGTGGGAACAACCGGCCTAATCCGAGGCCGGTTGTTCGCGCTTCGTTGCCTGTGGTTCAGCCTGCGGCGCTCCCATACGGTTCTCGATCCAGTCCGGTCGCTGACCCATACGCAGAAACTTGAAGCCGCTGAAAATGCTGCTCATCAGGCCATTACCTTCTTCCATGTCTACCAGCCAGGCGCTGTAGATATGGTGGATGGCAAAGGCGATCAGCAGATACATAATCAGGTGGTGCGCCAGCCGCAGGGTCTGCGCGTCAACCAAGGTGAAGATCCACCCCGTAAGCGGCCACCAGATGCTGGCCGGGTGCAGCAGGCCGTACAGCGCCAGACCACTGAAGGTGATCAGGAGGTACAGGAACACGATAATCATGTATGTTGTGCCTGCCAGCGCATTGTGCCCGGCTACCTCGGGCGGATCGCGGCGGATGAAGAGGTAGTATTGCAGCGCGTGCCGCATGTTCTTGCGCCCATCGCGCGTCAGGAAGGGGAACAATCCGCGCCAACTGGCCCACGCATTGCCACGGAAGGCCCAATAGGTGCGCAAGAGAATGCTGGCGATGAAGATGTAGGCAGTGATGAAATGGATGCCGCGCATCAAGCCCATGAAGTTCGCGGCGTAGGGTTCGCGCCCGCTGACAGCAATATACGGATTGCCGATGTAGTAGCCAGTGAAAGACAGCACCACGATGCAGGCTACGTTGACCCAATGGGTCAGCCGCACGGGCACTTCCCATATGTACACACGTCTACGCATATACCCTCCTTAGACCTAGATTTGGCCCACATAGCGAGCCATGACCAGTGGTACGACCCACGCTGGAGGTGACGCGATGAGCGCTTGAAACCAAGGTGGCGATG
>DAOUBZ010000376.1:0-14693 GCA_034432515.1 Chloroflexaceae bacterium
GGGTTTGCCAGCCGTATTGTGCAACGTCGGAACGCGAACGCATCCTGAGTAGCGCGCAGCGCGTACGGCGTTTGCCAGCAGTATCGTTGCATCAGCCCTGGCCCAGGACGGGCGCAACGTCACCTGGAGGGGTTAAACTGTGGTATACTCGAACCATCTCCCCGACGGGAACCCCGCAATGACGCCGCCCGCCGCACCAAGACACGCTGCTGGATCGCTTTGTTCTGCCCAGGGAGGACCGAAGATTGAGCGAGGGGAACGCGATCGAGCTGCGCGACGTTGTCAAACGTTTCGCTGAGGTCATCGCCGTCGACCACATCTCGCTGGCGATCCGCGATGGCGAATTCTTTGCTCTGCTCGGGCCCAGCGGCTGCGGCAAGACCACCACGCTGCGTTTGATCGCCGGCTTCGAGTACCCCAGTAGCGGTACGATCAGCATCCATGGCCGCGAGATGGCGACCATCCCGCCGTACCGCCGCCCGGTCAACACCGTCTTCCAATCATACGCGCTCTTCCCGCATATGACGGTCGCCCAGAACGTGGCCTTCGGCCTGGAGATGAAGCGCGTGCCACGGGCCGAGATCGGCCCACGGGTACAGGCGGCGCTCGAGCAGGTGCGGCTCGGCCCGCTGGCCGAGCGGCGCCCACGGCAACTCTCGGGCGGCCAGCAGCAGCGGGTGGCGCTGGCCCGTGCGCTGGTCAACCAGCCCGAAGTGCTGCTGCTCGACGAACCGCTTGGGGCGCTGGACCAGAAACTGCGCAAAGAGTTGCAATTCGAGCTCAAGAGCCTGCAGCGCCGGGTCGGCATCACCTTCATCTTTGTCACCCACGACCAGGAAGAGGCCCTGACCATGGCCGACCGCATCGCGGTGATGAGCCAGGGCAAGGTGCTGCAGATCGGCACGCCCACCGAGATCTACGAGCGACCAACCTGTAAATTCGTTGCTGATTTCATCGGGGAAACCAATTTCATCGACGGCAGGGTGATCGAGCACGGCGCCGACGCCGCCACGATCGAGACGCCGGATGGCCTGCGCCTGCGTGGCGTGACGCCGCGCCCGGTCAGTGTGGGCGAGCAGGCGACGCTCTCGCTCCGCCCCGAGAAGGCGCGCCTGGTGACGCCGAGCGATGCGCGGGCCGATCACGCCTTCGCGCTGCCCGTGCGCGTCGAACTGGTCAGCTACATCGGCAGCGATACGCGGATCACGGTGCGGCTCAACGAACAGCGCACCTTCGACATCTGGGAGCAGAATACGCTCAGCACGCTCGACCGCGACGCCTACTGGCAGCCGGGTGAACCGGCGGTGCTGGTCTGCCCGCCCGACAACGCGCTCGTGCTCACCGAGTGAGGAGATCGCCGATGGCCCTCAACACACTGGAGCAGGAGCGACGGCGGCGCGAGCGATTGCGCCTGACCACCCTGCTGACGCCGGGGATGCTCTGGCTCGTGCTCTTCTTCGCCCTGCCGCTGGTGATCATTCTGGTCTACAGCTTTATGACCAATGGGCCGCGGGGCAACATCCTCTGGCAGTTTACCCTCGGCAACTACTACGACCTCTTCACCCGCTCGGTCTATGTGAACGCCTATCTGCGCTCGATCTGGATCAGCGTGCTGACCACGTTGATCTGTCTGGTGCTGGGCTACCCGCTGGCGCTGTTCATCGTGCGCCAGCCGCCCCGCTGGCGCACGGTGCTGCTCTTTCTGGTCCTCATCCCCTTCTGGACCAACTTCCTGGTACGCATCTATGCCTGGCAGATCATCCTGGCCAACAACGGGCTGATCAACAGCACACTGGCCGGGCTGGGGCTGCCCGGGCTGAACCTGCTCAACACCGAGGGCGCCACACTGCTTGGCCTGGTCTATGGCGAATTGCCATTCATGGTTCTGCCGCTCTATGCCGCGCTCGATCGCTTCGACTTCACGCTGATGGAGGCCGCCGCCGACCTGGGGGCAAGCAAACCACGCGCCTTCTGGCGGGTGATGCTGCCGATGACCATGCCGGGAGTCGCGGCGGGGGCGGTGCTGGTCTTCATCCCCACCATCGGGCAGTTCGTGGTGAGCGAACTGCTCGGAGGGGCCAAGGTTGACTACATCGGCAACCTGATCCAGCGGCTCTTCCTCCGCTCCAACCCGCCCAACTGGCCGCTCGGCTCGGCAATGGCCATGGTGATGATGCTGGTGCTGCTCGCGCTCATTCTGCTCTACTTCCGCAGCACCACGGAGGAAGATCGATGATCGAGGCCACCTCGGCAACCCAATCGCGGAGCGCGCCGCGACCGGCGGTCGAACAGGGCCGGCTCACCTGGAGCGGCGTGGCGCTCACCGCCTTCGCCGTGTTGCTCTACCTGTTTCTCTACCTGCCGATCGCGATCCTGGTGGCCTTCTCCTTCACTCGCGACCAGTTCGGCGTGCGCTGGACCGGCTTCACCTTCGAGTGGTATGTGCGCCTGATCAACAACGAGCGCCTGATGGGTGCGAGCCTCAATACGCTCTACGTGGCCTTCGTCTCCACCCTCGTCTCCACTGTGCTGGGCACGCTGCTTGCGCTGGCCATGGAGCGCTACCGTTTCCGTGGGCGCAGCGGCATGGACGCGCTGCTCTACCTGCCAATCGTCATCCCCGAGATCGTCATGGCGGTGGCCCTGCTGGCCTTCTCGGCGCTGGCCTTCGACCTGATCCGCCTGGTTACCGGTGAGAGCCTGCGCCGCAGCCTGACCACGGTGATCATCGCCCATATCGCCTTCAGCATCTCGTTTGTGGTCGTGGTGGTGCGTACCAGCCTCAAGAACTTCGACCGGCGGCTCGAAGAGGCCGCCGCCGACCTCGGCGCCGACGGCTGGCGCATCTTCTGGCGCATCACCTTTCCACTGATCCTGCCGGGGATTATCGGCGGCGCGCTGCTGGCCTTCACCCTGTCGCTGGACGACTTCATCATCAGCCTGTTCCTCTCCGGGCCCGGCACCTCGCTGCTGCCAGTCGAGGTGTACAGTAAGGTGCGCCGCGCCGTAACGCCGGAGATCAACGCGATCTCCACCCTGATGCTCCTGCTCTCGATCACACTGGTGGTGCTCTCGCAATCGGTTCAGCGACGGCGATAAGCCCGGCTGATAAAATGACAGATAAGGAAGGAAGCGCGAACGATGAAGCGTGGCCTGTCTGCTATCCTGATCGTGCTCGTGATGGTGCTCCTCACGGCGTGTGGCGGCGGCACCGCCAGCCCGGGCAACGAGTACGGCAGCAGTGGAACAGATGCTCAGAGCGGGGGCGCCAGCACCCCGGCCGCTGGCGGCGTGGACCGCAACCGCCTCTCCCGTGAGCTCTACTTTTACAACTGGACTGACTACATCGACCCTGCGCTGATCACCCAGTTCGAGGAGGAGTACGGGGTGCGGGTCATCCTCGACACCTACGATTCGAACGAGGATCTGATCGCCAAGCTGCGGGCCGGCAACACCGGCTACGACCTGGTGGCGCCCTCGGACTACGCCGTGACGATCATGGCCGCCGAGGGTCTGCTGGCGCCGCTCGACAAGACCCTGCTGCCCAACCTGGTCCACATCGACCCGAACCTGCTCGACCAGCCCTTCGACCCGGGCAACATCACCTCGGTGCCCTACATGTACGGTATTACCGGCATCGCCTACAACGCCACCGTCTTCCCCGATGGCGTGGACAGCTGGGCGGCGCTCTTCGACACCGAGCGCATCGCAGCCTACCGGGGCAAGTTCAGCATGCTCGATGACGAGCGGGAGACCCCTGGCGCAGCACTGCGCTACCTGGGCCATTCCCTCAACGAGACCGACCCGGCCATTCTCGCGCAGGTCAAAGAGTTGTTGATCGCGCAGAAGCCCTACCTGGCGGCCTACAACAGCTCGGATACCAACCGCAAACTGGCCTCGGAGGAGTACGTGATCGCCCACGCCTGGAACGGCGCGGCGCTGCAGGCCCGCAAGGGCCTGGAGGACGAGTTCACGGGCAACCCGAACATCCGCTTCGTGATCCCCAAGGAGGGCAGCATGATCTGGATGGACAATCTGACGATCGTGGCCGACTCGCCCAACAGCTACACCGCCCACGTCTTCATGAACTTCCTGATGGAGCCAGCCATTGCCGCGCAGAACACCGAATGGATCGGCTACCTGACCCCGAACCGGGACGCGATCCCGCTGCTCTCGGATGAGCTCAAGGCGCTCTACGCCGAGGGTTTCGCGCCGGACGACGAGGTGCGCGCGCGCCTGGAGTGGGCCGTGCGCAAGGAAGGCGACACGGCCTTCACCGACCTCTGGACGGCCGTCAAAGGACGCTAACGCGAGACATCAGCGGGCCAGCCCACACGCGCAGCAGGGCTGAAACAACGTTCGCCTCCAGCGATGGGTTATGGGGCGACTGCACCAGCCCACAAGGTGTTTGGCGTTGGCGGCTACGCTGCCAACACCACCAGAACAACCGGGGTTTGGGGCTTGCCGCAAAGATGTTGCAATAGCCCTGCGCGGCCACGCAGGCGCTTGACACAACGGCGCGAACCGGCGATCATATCAGCAACACATCAGATCGCGCCGGCAGCCGGCGCCATCCACAGGAGTGGGCAGCAATGCAGCGGTTCGAGCGCCAGCCTGTGGCCGATGACCGGCGACTGCGCCAGATCATCGCCGAAAACGCCGACGGCATCATCGTGGTCGATGGCGAGGGCCACGTGTGCTTCCTCAACCCCGCTGCCGAGCAGTTGCTGGCGCGCTCTGCCGATACGCTCCTGGGCGAACTTTTTGGCTTTCCGCTGATCGCCGGCGAGCGCGCCGAGATCGATATCCTGCATCCCCAGGGTGACCACCACGTGGCCGAGATGCGCGTGGTGGCGACCGAATGGGATGGTGTGCCGGCGCACCTGATCTCGCTCCGCGACATCACCGAGCACCGGCGCGCCCAGGAGGCGCTGCGCCACGCCGAGGCCTTCAACTGGGCCATCCTGAACTCGCTTACCGTCCATATCGCCGTGCTTGATGAGCACGGGACGATCATGGCTGTCAACGATGCCTGGCGCGCGTTTGCGCGGGCCAACGGCGACCCGGAACTGCGCTTCACCGGGGTCGGGGTGAACTACTTCGCCGTCTGCGACCGGGCAATGGGCACGGACGCCAGCGAGGCCGGCGCGGTGGTGGCCGGGATGCGCGCCGTGCTCCGGGGTGAATTGCCCTTCTACGAACTGGAGTACCCGTGCCACGCCCCCGACGAAGAACGCTGGTTCGTGCTGCGGGTGGTGCCGCTACAGGGCGCCCAGCAGGGCCTGGTGATCGCCCACACCAACGTGACTGAGCAACGGCGCACCGCGCGCGCAGCAGCCGAGGCGGCAGAGTTGCGCCAGCGCCTGGAGGCCATGGAGCGCGAACTGCGCGACGTCGACCGGCTCTCGCAGCCGGCGAGCGGCCAGGTGCCACCCGGTGCGACCATCCCGCTGCGCCGGCGTAACGCGGAGTTTTTCCGCGAGGCCGTCGGGCTCTATGCCGCGCTGATCGATGACGCACTGAAGCGCCGCGCCCACGAAGAGCCGCCGTCCTCTTCGCGCCTGCGCGAACTCGGTGAGCGCCTCGGTAGCGAGGCAGCCGGGCCACGCGACGTGGTTGAACTCCACCTCGCGGCCATCCGTGCCGCCAGCGCCGGCGCCCCCGTCTCGCGGCAACAGGCCTGCCTCGAAGAGGGTCGCCTGCTCGTCCTGGAGTTGATGGGCCATCTCGCCGCCTACTATCGCGGACGCACCCTGGCCCGCGCCGTTCCGGAGCCACAGGTATGAGGCACGGTTCGTCTGACCTTAGGCATAGTTCAGGATTGGGCATTCAGGCTTTACTGTTGTATCCGTTTCATCGTTTGTCATGCTGAGCGAAGCGAAGTATCTTCTGCAGCATTGAAGCGTGTCTTAGGCCCCACGGGCGGGCATTGCGAGCGCCGCAGTGACCAAGATCGTTCTCCAGCTCTACGTGGCCGGCCGCACTCCGCGGTCAGAGCGTGCGATTGCGATCCTGCGCCGGATCTGCGACCACGAACTCGCCGACTACGAGTGCGAACTTAATATCATCGACGTCCTGGCCGACCCGGCACGGGCCGAGGAGCAGAAGATCCTCGCCACCCCGACCCTGATCAAGGAGCAGCCACTCCCGCAACGTCGGGTGATCGGCGATCTCGCCGCCGATCTCGCCGAGGTGCTGAATGCGCTGAATCTGCCCCCGAGCTGACGAGGCGGCTCGGGCGCTGGACCTGCCCGCCACCACGGCCCGCGGTCAGAAGGAGTAGCCCCGTTGAATCCTGAGCTGAATGCTATCGAGCGGCTGCCCACCGGCATTCCCGGCTTCGACCATATCGCCAATGGGGGCCTGCCCCGTGGCCGCACCACCCTGCTCTCCGGCACCGCGGGTAGCGCCAAGACGGTCTTCGCCGCCCAGTTCCTTGCCGCTGGTGTGCTGCGTGGCGAAGGGGTCGTCTTTGTCACCTTCGAGGAGTCACCGGCCGACCTGCGGCGCAACATGCGCGGCTTCGGCTGGGACATCAGCAGTTGGGAGCAGCAGGGCCGCTGGGCCTTTGTGGATGCCTCGCCGCAGCCCGATCAAGACCTGCTGATCATGGGCTCCTACGACCTTGGCGCGCTGCTGGCGCGGATCGAGCACGCGGTGCGCACGGTCAATGCCACGCGCATCTCGATGGACTCGCTCGGGGCGATGTTTGCCCGCCTGGGCAATAACCGGCTGGTGCGCGACGAACTGTTCCGCATCGTCTCGGCACTCAAGCGCCTGGGTGTGACGGCCGTGATCACCGCTGAGCGATCCCAGGAGGAGGGCGAGATCGCTCGCTTCGGGGTGGAGGAGTTCGTCACCGATGACGTGGTGATCCTGCGCAACGTGATGGAGGAGGAGAAACGCCGGCGCACCGTCGAGATCCTGAAGTTCCGCGGTACCACCCACCAGAAGGGTAGCTTCCCCTTCACGGTCATCCCGGGGCGGGGCATCGTGATGATCCCGCTCTCGGCGATGGAGTTGAAGCAGCGCTCCTCGAACCTGCGTATCACCTCGGGCAACCCTGAGCTCGACCGGATGTGTGGCGGCGGCTTCTTCCGCGACTCGATCATCCTGGTCAGCGGCGCCACCGGCACTGGCAAGACGCTGATGTCGACGACGTTCATGGCGGCCGGCGCCCAGCACGGCGAACGCGCGCTGCTCTTCGCCTTCGAGGAGAGCCGTGACCAGCTCTTCCGCAACGCCGAAGGCTGGGGGATCGACTTCGAACAGATGGAGCAGGACGGGCTGCTCCGCGTGATCGCCAACTACCCCGAGGTGACGAGCCTGGAAGACCAGTTGATCGCGATGCAGGGCGAGATCGAGCGCTTCAAGCCCCAGCGGATCGCCATCGATAGCCTCTCGGCGCTCGAGCGTGTTTCCACGCTCAAGGGCTTCCGCGAGTTCGTGATCGGCCTGACCTCGTTCATCAAACACCAGGAAATCGTGGGGCTCTATACCTCCACCACCTCCACCCTGCTGGGCGGCTCGTCGATCACCGAGGCGCATATCTCGACGATCACCGATTCGATCATCCTGCTGCGGTATGTCGAACTCTTCGGCGAGATGCGCCGTGGCCTGACCGTGCTCAAGATGCGCGGTTCGATCCACGATAAGGAGATCCGCGAGTTTGCCATCGACAACCATGGCATGCACATCGGGCGACCGTTCCGCAACATCTCAGGCATTCTGTCTGGGCAGTTTACCCATATCTCACCAAGCGAACTGGAGCGACTCGGGGCGATGTTCAGCGACGATGAGCCTCCGTCAACCAGTGAATAGGGGCAGCCAGGAGCCAGCCAGGGCGCGCTGTACCCGCTGTGGAGTCTGGCAGGCATGTACAACGACACTCCTCCGTCCCACCCGAATGCCCAGTCTGCACAGGCCAGCGATTCGCTGCAACTGATCGCGACCCACAGTGCCGATGGCCTGCTGATCATCGACCCGCAGGGCCTGGTGGGCTTCGCTAACCCGGCCGCCGCGCGGCTCTTCGGGCGCGCCCCGGAACACCTGCTCGGTCAGCCGCTCGGCCTGCCCCTTACGGCCGGTATGCCCACCGACCTTGAGGTGTTGCAGCCGGATGGCCGCGTGATCTTCGCCGAACTGCAGGCCGAGCCGATCAGCTGGCGGGGTGAGCCGGCCTTTATGGTGACGCTGCGCGATATCACGGCGCGCAAACGCACCGAGCAACTCCTGATCGAGTCTCAGCAACTGCTGCGCACCGCGCTCGATAGCCTGTCGGCCCAGATCGCCATCCTCGACGAGCACGGGACGATCGCGGCCGTGAACGCAGCCTGGCGCGCCTTCAGCGAGCAGCACGATACGGCAGCGTCGCTGGGCGGCGGTGTGGGCACAAACTACCTGGCGCTCTGGGAGGCCCTGGCCAACCCGGAGGGCTTGCAGGCCGCTGCCGGGCTGCGCGCGGTGCTGCAACGGCAGCGCCAGCGCTTCTCGATGGAGTACGCTCTCGAGCAGCCAGCCGGACGCCAGTGGTTTGCCATGCACGTGAGCAGTTGCGGCGAACAGCAATGGGGACGGGCCGTGGTCGCGCTCGAGTCGATCACCGAGCGCAAGCAGGTCGAGGCGCTCGACGCGGCCCGTCAGCGGGTGCTCGAACTGGTGGCCCGCCAGCAACCGCTGGAGACGGTGGCCAACGAACTGCTCGTCGTGGCCGCCGAACGCTACAGTGATGTGGCCTATGTGGCCCTGGCCCTGCACGGTGTCGGTCTCTTCCGCTCGCGGGCCACCGGCCTGCCGCCAACCACCGTCGCGGCGCTCGACACGCTCGTGATGGAGGCGGAGCCACTGACGGCCTCCACCGCCCCGCTGCAGGTTGCGCTGGACAACACGCTCGACAGCGCGGCCGGCGCGGCTGGCCTGGGCTGCTGCTGGCAGGCCAGACTGCCCCTGAGCGCGGGCGAGCAGATCGGCGTCCTGCGCCTCTACCGGCGCTCGGTGGCGCAGCCCGGTGCCGACGACCTGCGCTTCATCGAACTAGTGAGCCAGCTGCTGAGCATCGCCGTGGAGCAGCACGAGCATATGCGCCGGCTGGCCTTTCAGGCCCACCACGATGCGCTCACCGGCCTACCCAACCGCGCCCTCTTCGCCGATCGGCTGCAGCAGGCGCTCGAACTGGCCCGGCGCGCCCAGCACCGGGTGGGGGTCCTCTTCATCGATCTCGACCGCTTCAAGCAGATCAACGATACCTTCGGCCATAGCGTGGGCGATGCGCTGCTCGTCCAGCTCGCCCGGCGCTTTGAGGCCTGTGTGCGCGCCAGCGACACCCTGGCACGGCGTGGGGGCGATGAGTTTATGCTCGTGCTCCCCGAACTCGCCGAGGCCTCGCAGGTGACCCGCGTGGCCCACCGGCTCCACGAGATGTTACGTATGCCCTTCGTTGTGGATGGTAACGAGCTCTTCCTCAGCGCGAGCATCGGGGCCAGCATCTTCCCCGACGACGGCGAAGACGCCGACACCCTGCAGCGCAACGCCGACGCCGCAATGTATCGCGCAAAAACCACGCTGCGCAACAGCTTCCAACTCTTCGATGCCAGCGCCAACCAGACGGCGCTCGAGCGGTTGCAACTGGAGAACTACCTGCGCCGGGCCATCGAGCGGGGCGAGCTCAGCGTCTACTACCAGCCCAAGGTGGACCGCGCGGGCCGCCTGGCCGGCGCCGAGGCGCTGCTGCGCTGGCACCAGCCCGAGTTGGGCCCGGTGCCGCCGGCGCACTTCATCCCTCTGGCCGAAGAACTGGGCCTGATCGTGCCAATCGGCGAGTGGTGCCTCGGCGAGATCTGCCGGCAACTGGTCAGCTGGCAGCAGGGCGGCCTGCCGCTGGTGCCGGTGGCCGTGAACATCTCGGCGATTCAGTTCGCGCAACCCGGCTTTTTGCCCATGGTCGCCGGCACGATCGCCCGCAGTGGCCTCGCACCCACCCTCTTCGAGCTCGAACTCACCGAGAGCATGCTGCTGGGCGACCTTGAGAGCCTGGTGCGGCAACTCCGCGACCTGCGCGCCCTGCAGATCGCCCTGGCGATCGATGACTTCGGCACCGGCTACTCGTCGCTTGCCTACCTGCAGCGCCTGCCGCTCACCACCCTGAAGGTCGACCGCAGCTTCGTGGCCCGGCTGGACGAAGCAGAGGACGATGGTCACCGCGGGATCGTGAGCGCGATTGTCACCCTGGGGCACCATCTGCGCCTGCAGCTGGTGGCCGAGGGCGTCGAGACCGACGCCCAGCGCCGCTTCCTGAGCGATCTCGGCTGCGACCTGTTCCAGGGCTTCTATTTCAGCGAGCCGCTGCCCGCCGAACGCTTCGCCCGCGTGCTGGCCGCCCACGGGGCAGGACACGACGAGGCGACGAGGCGGTGACGCGAGGAGGCGAGGACGCGAGGACGCGACGAAGTGAGGACACGAGGAAGCGACGAGGCGACGAGGCGAGGCGAGGACGCGACGACGCGACGAGGCGAGGCGAGAACCACCGCGTCCTCGCGTCTTCGCGTCACCGGGTGACCCCGCAACGGCGTCAGGCCGACGCGGCCCGACGCGGCCCGACGCGGCGGCGTGCCCGTGTCACGTGTCCTCGCGTCACGTGTCCTCGCGTCTTCACGTCACCGCGTCACGTGTCCTCGCGTCACCGCGTCACCGCGTCACGTGTCCTCGCGTCTTCACGTCACCGCATCACCGCGTCTTCGCGTCTTCGCATCACCGGGTGACCCCGCAACGGCGTCGACGACGGCCACCTCAATACACCTCGGCGTTCCCCTCGAAGAAGATCGCCTGGGGCAGGCCACGGGCATGGTCGATCCAGCCCTGGATGGCTTTGGCCGAGGGCAGCCGCTTCACCAGGCTCAACTCCTCGTTGGCCCGCTGGATCTGCGGCAGCAGATCCTCCACGCTGCGGAAGGCCAGATCAGGAACGGTGGTAACGCCCGCCGCCACCAGCAGCCGGGCATTCGTCCACGACACGCCGTCAACTCGCTCGAGGTCCATCATGTACAGGGCGGTGAGCAGCCGCGTCGCATCGAGGCCAGCGGCCGCACAGATCTCGTCGCGGCCCGCCGGCTGGGCGCCCCTGGCGAGCAACGTCGCATTGTCGGCGATGCCGATCGAGCCCAGCGCGGTGACCAGATCGGGGTCGAGGCCCGGGATCGAGCGCAGCTTCGCACCAAAGCTCACGGCGCCACCCGTGGTGATCGCCTGACCTTCATTGATCGGTTCGGTAGTCATACAACACCTCCTGCAGGAGTCGTCGTCGCTAGCGGCGCAAAACGGGCGTATTGTAGCATGAGCCTGCACCGGCGCTGCAGGAGAGCGCAATTCGTTCCAGGGCTTACGCAACGTCTCTGGGGCGGCGTAGCCGCCCACATCCCCCCACGGGAGTCGGGCGCGACGGTCATTCGAACGTAGTACAATGCCTCTGGACACGACACAATCGACATTGAGAGCAACCGCAATGAAACCAGCACTTCTCACGTTCATCCTGACCCTGATCATAGGCGGGCTGGCGCTGGCCGGCGCCGTGCCGGCTGCCTACGCGGCCACAGGCAGCGCCTCGCCCACCAGCGGTGGGCCGGGCACTCGCATCCATTTCACTGCCAGCGGCTTCACCCCCGGCGAGCGGGTCGACCTCTGGGCCACCCCGCCCGGCGGCGCCGCCCGACCACGCTATCCCTCGGTCGTCGCCGATGCGGCTGGCGCCCTCGTCTGGAGCTGGGATATTGCCCCCGGCGACCCGAATGGCGACTGGACGATGAGCGCCCGCGGCATTAATAGCAACATTGTGCTGGCCATCCCCTTCACGGTCACCGGCTCCACGCCCCTGCCCGACCCGATCCGGGTCAGCCCGGACAGTGGCCCGCCCGGCACCGTCTTCAGCTTCCAGGCCAGCGGTCTCACTCCCGGCAGGCGAGTGGGCGCCTGGCTGGTGGATCCGGCTGGCACCAGCCGCGACCTCGTCCCCGGCAAGGACCCGAACCTGGTCGCCACTAGCGATGGCCAGCTCAGCTGGACCTGGTCGGCGCCGGCCAACGCGGTTGGCGGCACCTGGCGCATGGTGGTGCGCGATCTCGGCGCCAACCGTGAACTGAGCGTTAGTTTCAGCATCATTGCCCCGGCGGCGCCGGCCCCTGAGCGTAGCGTCACGCCGCCGAGCGGGGCGCCAGGCACGGTCTTCACCGTCACGGTCGGCGGCTTCACCCCCGGCGAGCAGGTTGGCTCCTGGCTGACCACCCCCGACGGGCGGGCGATCGATGCCTCCCCCTATCTGATCGCCGACCGCAACGGCGTGGTGACGTGGCGCTGGGCCAGCCCGGCCAACGCCCAGGCCGGCACCTGGCAGGCAGTGAGCCGTGGGCGCGATAGCGGCGTGGAGGTCGCGCTCCCCTTCAGTGTCGGCGGCGCAAACCCGGCGCCCGCCGGCCCCCCGGCGCCCGGCGGCAGTGTTACCCCCGGCAGCGGTGAGCCCGGTACCGTCTTCAACTTCACCGTCGGCGGCTTCGCGCGGAGCGAGGAAGTCGGCTACTGGCCCACCCAGCCGGATGGCACCGTCGAGAACGCCCGCCGCACGCCGGTCAGGGCCGACGGCGACGGTCGCGTTACCCTGCGCTGGGAGGCCCCGGCCCGCGCCCAGGCTGGTACGTGGACGATGACCTTCCGCGGGCTGGAAAGCCGGCGAGAGGGGCGCGTCGAGTTTACGATCGTGGTGGCGCCACGACCACCGGCCAGCGTCAGCCCGCTCAGCGGCCCGCCCGGCACCGTCTTCAGCTTCCAGGCCAGTGGCTTCAACCCGATCGAACGGCTCGATACCTGGCTCGAACGGCCCGACGGCACGCTGATCGCCGGCCCGACCGGGGTGCGCGCCAACCGGAGCGGTGCGGTCAGCTGGACCTGGACCGCGCCGGCCAATGCGATCGGCGGCCAGTGGACGATGGTCGCCCAGGGCAAGGATACCAGGCAGATCGAGCGCATCAGCTTTGCGATCACCGATGGCGCACCACCCGCCTCCCCCACCCAGGTGACACCCGAGGTGGGCAGTATCGGCACAACCTTCAGCTTCAGCGCCTCGGGTTTCAAGGTCGATGAACTGGTCGGCTACTGGCTGAACCGGCCCGATGGCACGATCGAGCGTTTCGACCGCGAGCTGCGCGCCGATGCGAGCGGCACCATCCGCTGGACCTACACCGTACCGGCGGGCGCGCCGACGGGCCTCTACGTGATGGTGGTGCGCAGTTCGCAGAGCGACGAGGTTGACAACGACGTCAGCTATACGATCCGCTTTGAGGTGCGCTGAGCACGACTCGCCGACCCACCGGGTTGTGTGGCGGGATCAGTGCCGCACAACCCGGCTGCATTATGCCAGGGGCGTCTCGCCGCGCCGCAGGCGCGCTTCGAGCGCGTCAATCGCCTGTGGCAGATCCCAGGCACCCTCGATGACCAGGTGTGCGCCAGCCGCGAGCAACTGGTCCCCGATGCGCGCATGGGCCGCCGCCCGCGCCGCGGGCGTGAGCCTGTCTACCTCGGCCCTGGTTTGCCCCAGCAGGCTGCCCGTCAGCGTCACGCCCACCGTCCACATGCCCGCGTTCACGCCCTCCTCCATATCCACCGGCGTATCGCCAACCTTGACCAGCGCGGCCATGGGGTAGACGCCCAGCCGCATTGCATTCTGGAAGCACATCCAGGGCGCGGGGCGTCCGGCAGGCACCTCATCGGGGCAGACCAGGCTGTCAGGGGCATACCCGTGCGCCGCAGCCGCCGGGGCAAGCACATCCATCATGGCGCGCAGGTAGCCGGTCGTCGAGCCGATCGCGATGCCGCGCCCACGCAACTCCGCCAGCGCGTTGAGTACCCCGGGGATGGGTTCGGCATGGTCGGCCAGGACCGATAGCTGCAGCGGGACGAAGCTTGCGAACAACTCGTCAAGGTCATCGGCGGTGGCTGGCCCGCCGTGGACGGCCTGCCAGGCGGCGGCCACGGTCGGGCGGGCGAGGATCGCGCGCAGGTGGTCCTGTTTCATCAACCCCATCCCCGCGCGCGCATCGTCCGGGGTAATCGTCACACCCCGGCTCGCGAACAGGCGCAGGAAGACGGTGCTGGGAGCGAACGACCCGTAATCCACAGCGGTCCCGGCCCAGTCGAGAATCACGGCGCGCAGCGGGCCGCGATAGGCGCGTTGAAAGCCCATGGGCAGACTCCTCGGTCGGCGTACGTGTTCACACTTCGCCTGGGAGCGAAGGCATCTTGCACTCGAATACTGACGAGGGCGGGACGCCCTCGCTCCCAGGTTCGCGGGGTTACCCCAACGCTGAACACGTACCAGTCGGCACTCGCAACGGGTGGGGCTGGTACGGCGCTCAGGGATGGCAACTCGCACAGGCGAGATTGGGCAGCGGCTCGTGGCGGTTATCGACGCCGTGAGTGCTGTGGCAGGTCGGGCAGCCGATGCGGTTCGGCGAGCCACGATGGCACTCGTTGCAGGTGGGGTTGAGCGGATGGGGCATCTTGACCTGCAGCGGGTGCTGGTTATGGCAGCTGACGCAGCCGGCGTAGCGGCCCAGGTCGGGATCGTCGGGCGCCGCGGGCAGCGGCTCGGGCGTCGGCACGGCTGCGACCGGTGTGGGGGTGGCCGTGGGCGGCGGGGGCTCAGGCGTCGG
>DAOUBZ010000377.1:0-7113 GCA_034432515.1 Chloroflexaceae bacterium
GGGTTTGCCAGCCGTATTGTGCAACGTCGGAACGCGAACGCATCCTGAGTAGCGCGCAGCGCGTACGGCGTTTGCCAGCAGTATCGTTGCACGAGCCCTGCCCTGTGGCAAGGGGGCTATGCTATAATCGCAGGGCGCCGCAGTCGGGCGCAGACGGTAGCCCCAGTTTCAGGAGGCCCGGCTTGAATCTGATGGATATTCTGCTCATTCTGCTCTTCTTCGGCACGCTGGCCGTGGGCTTCTTCCAGGGCGCGCTGCGGCTGCTCGTGCTGATGCTGGGCTTCTACCTGGCACTCGTGCTGGCCAGTCTCTATTATCCGGCGCTGGGCGAGTTCATTGTGCGCAACTTTGGCGCCGAGCGTTTTGTTGGCCAGTACCTGGCCTTCTTCCTGGTCCTGTTCTTCAGCTTCGTGCTGCTCGCCGTGGCCGGGCTCTATACCTTCCGCTACGTGCGCGCACCGGGGGGCCTGGAGTACCTCGATCGCATCGTCGGCACGCTGCTCGGCATGGTCTTCGGCGCGCTCGTCGTTGGTGTCGTTTCGTCGCTGCTCTGGAACCTGATGATCCTGCGGGGCGGGCGCAATATCGACCTGCCGCTGTTCAGCGCGCTGGGCGCCAGTATCGCCAACTCGTTCATTCTGCAGTACTTCTCCAACCAGGTGCTGCCGCTCGTCTACGGCTTCCTCGACCCGATCCTCCCCGATGGCGCCAATATGCTTTTTGCGGTGCAGTAGATGGCCATTGCCGCTCAGACCCTCGCGACGCTCGAGTTCCCGAAGATTCAGGCCCAGTTGGCACATTACACTGCGTTCTCGGCCTCGCGCGAACTGGCCCTCGGGCTGCTGCCCTCCACCATCGCGGCCAAGGTGCGCCAGGCCCTGGCGCTCACCAGCGAGGCCCGCACCCTGCTCGACGAAAGCCCCGAGCTCTCGGTGGGCGCCGCCCACGATATCCGCCGCGCCGTGCAGCACGCCGCCCGCGGCGGCGTCCTCGACGGCACCAGTCTGCTCGAGATCGCCGACTGTGTGGCGGCGGCCCGCGCCCTGCGCAGCCGCCTGCTGAAGCTCGAGGACGCCCGTTTCCCGTTGCTGGTGGAGCAGGCCGGACTGATCCCGCTGTTGCCCCCGCTCGAGGAGACGATCACGCACGCGATCGGCGACGATGGCGCCGTGCTCGATGCGGCCAGCCATCGCCTCGCCGAGCTCCGCCGCGACATCCGCATCGCCTTCAACCGGCTCCACGAGAAGCTCCAGAACCTGATCAGCTCCAGCGCCTACGCTGGCGCGCTCCAGGAGCCGATCATCACCGTGCGCAACGGGCGCTATGTCGTCCCCGTCAAGGCCAGCCATCGCAAGGATGTGCGCGGCCTGGTCCACGACCAGTCGAGCAGCGGCGCCACGCTCTACATCGAGCCGATGGTCGTGGTGGAGTTGAACAACCGCTGGCGCGAGTTGCAGGCCGCCGAGGAGGAGGAGGTCCAGCGCATCCTTGCCGCCCTCGCCGACCAGGTCGGCGCCGCCGCGCCGCAGCTGGTCGCCGCGGTCGAACGGGTGGCGGAGATCGACCTGGCCTTCGCCAAGGCGAAGTATGCCGCCGCGCTGCAGGCCGTTGCGCCGGCGATCAGCGAGGCGTTTGCACCGGTCACGGCGAGAGACGAGCCCGAGGCCGCGCCGCTGCTCTTCACCGCGGCGCGCCATCCCCTGCTCGACCCGGCGACGGTGGTGCCGATCACGATCTGGCTGGGTGGCAGCTTCCGCATCCTGCTGATCACCGGCCCGAACACCGGCGGCAAGACGGTGGCGCTCAAGACCACCGGGCTCCTCGCGCTGATGGCCCAGGCCGGCCTGCACATCCCGGCTGCCGCCCCCTCGCGCCTGCCAGTCTTTGGCCATATCTTCGCCGATATCGGCGATGAGCAGAGCATCGAGCAGAGCCTCTCCACCTTCTCGTCCCACATGCGCAACATCGTGCACGTGCTGCGCGCCCTGGACGAGCCGCCGGCCCCCGCTGAGCTCTGGCAGGCCGACCAGCAGGGCCTGCTCAGCACCGAGCGCCAACCCGCCCTGGTGCTGCTCGATGAACTCGGCGCCGGTACCGACCCGGTAGAGGGCGCGGCCCTGGCCCGCGCGATCATCGGGCGCCTGCTGGAGCGGGGCGTGCTCGCCGTGGCCACCACGCACTATGCCGAACTGAAGGCCTTCGCCTACGCTACCCCCGGCGTGCAGAACGCCTCGGTCGAGTTCGATGTGGAGACGCTGGCCCCGACCTTCCGGCTCAGCATCGGGCTGCCCGGTCGCTCCAACGCCCTGGCGATCGCGAGTCGCCTCGGGCTCGACCCGGAACTGGTGGAGCGGGCGCGGGCCACGATCGACCGCAAGGATGCCCAGGTCGAGGATCTGCTCGCCGGCATCCACCGCGAGCGCGAGGCTGCCGCAGCCGCGCTGCAGCGCGCCGAGGAGTTGCGTGAGGACGCCGAGAAGTACCGCGACCGGCTTGAGCACGAGTTACGCAGCCTCGATCAGCGCCGCGAGGCCGAGGCCGAGGCCGCGCGCCAGGAGCTCGAGGCCGAGCTCCGTGAGGCCCGCCTCCAACTCAAGCGCCTGCGCGACGATTTCCGCAGCGTCTCGCTCTCCCGCGAATGGCTGGAGCAGGCCGAGCAGCGCCTGGCGACCACCTCGGAGCAGGTGAAACAGGCTGTCGCCCGGAAACGCGAGCCGGACGCCGCACCCCCCCGGCCCGCCGTCCAGGCGCCGCGCCCGCTCCAGCCCGGCGATACGGTGCTCGTGCGCTCGGTCGGCCTCAAGGGCGAGATCGTCAGCATCGACCCGGACGACGGTAGCGCCCAGGTGCAGGTGGGCGGCTTCCGCATGAGCGTCGACCTGCGCGAGCTCACGCGCGAGAAAGGCGCCCCCGAGGCCGCCGGCGGGCGCCGCGAGTACCGGGCCGAGCGCGGGGTTGCGCTGCCCGCCGCCCCCGAGGTCTCGATGAGCTTTGATATGCGCGGCTGGCGGGCCCACGAGGTCGGCGAGCGCCTTGACCGCTACCTGAACGACGCCTACCTGGCTGGCCTGCACCAGGTAAGGCTCATCCACGGCAAGGGTACCGGCGCGCTGCGCCAGGTGGTGCGCGACGTGCTGCAGCACCATCCGCTGGTCGCCTCCTTCGGCAGCGGCGGCCAGGATGGTGGCGACGGGGTGACGGTGGCCAACCTGGTGGAGCGCTAGAGCCGCACCACCCCGGGGCCGTGGTACAATGCGCGGGCTATGCCCGAAGCTCTGGTTTACCTGCTGCTCTTCGTTGCCCTTGTGCTCCCAGTGCCGGGGGTGATGGCACTGCGCCTCCTGGGGCGGCGCGTCGGCGAACGGCCGGTCGTGCTCGGCTCAGCGGCAATCTTCGCGCTGGCGATCCTGAGCGCGCTGGCCCTGGCTCGCAGTGAGGTGGGGCTGCTGCGCGTGGGGAACTTCAGCCTGCTGCTGCCAGGAACGCGCGCCATCGATAGTGCGGCGCTCCCCCCGCTGGTTGCCTCGGTTGTGCCCGTACCCGAGGAGGTGCCCGTGTTGCCGACCCGCACGCCACGCCCCTCGGCCACGCCTGCGCCGCCGGCCACCGCCACCCCCGAGCTCAGCCCGACACCCGCTGTGACCAGCACCCCCGAGGCCACGGCGACCGCAGAGCCGCCCAGCGCCACACCGGAGCCGCCCACCGCAGGGCGCCGCTATGTCGTGGAAGCAGGTGACACCTTCCGCGCCATCGCCGAGCGGTTCGGTGTCACGGTGCCCGATCTCCTGCGCGCCAATAATCTCACGCCCGAGCAGGCCGACAACCTGCGCGTGGGCCAGGAACTGGTGATCCCCTGAGGTCGCCAGCACGATGAAGGAGCCGAGCCGAACGTGTCCACCGCGATCAAGACCATCGAGCGCGCGCCGCGGCTTGCCGGCGCTGGCCCACCGCCGCTGCTGCTGCTCTTCCATGGCTATGGAGCCAACGAGTACGACCTGTTCGACCTGGCCGACTATGTGGATCCGCGCTTCTACGTGGTGAGCGCCCGCGCGCCGCTCGCCCTGCCCTGGGGTGGCTTCGCCTGGTATCACCTGGGCGGCGCCCCCGGGCGCCTGGTGCCTGAGCCACAGTCGCGGGCCCAGGCTGCCGACCTGGTCGAGCGGTTCGTTGAGACGCTGCCCGGCCGGATCGGCACCGACCCGCGGCGCACCTACCTGCTCGGCTTCAGCCAGGGCGCGATCATGGGCTTCGTCGCCGCGCTGCGGCACCCCACCCACATCGCCGGGCTGATTCCGATCAGCGGCTATCTGGACCCGGAACTGCTGCCCCCGGGTGGCCCGCAACTCCTGGCTGGCATGCCCATTCTGCACATGCACGGCAGCTACGATGACGTGATCCCTGTGGCTGCGGCCCACATGACCCGCGATCTGCTGCAGCACAGCGGCACCCGCTACAGCTATCACGAGTACCCGATCGGCCATGGCATCCATCCCGACGGCGTGCAACTGATCCAGACCTGGCTCGGTGAGCGCCTGGCCGAAGCAGTGGATCGCTGACGGCAACGAGGAGCACCGCTATGACGACCCGGGTGCGTGTCCCTTTCGGCGACCTGGCCCGCCAGGCTGCGGCGCTCGGCCCCGAACTGACCGACGCGCTGCTCCGGGTTGCCCGCGGTGGCTGGTACGTGCTTGGCACCGAGGTCGCGGCCTTCGAGACCGAGTTTGCCCACTTCTGTGGCGCGCAGGCCGCCGTGGGCGTGGCCAGCGGCGCCGAGGCGCTCTACCTGGCCCTTGCGGCGCTCGATGTCGGCCCCGGCGACGAGGTGATCACCGTGGCCAACGCCTGCGTCTACCAGGCCGCCGCGATCCTCCAGACCGGCGCCCGCCCGGTGTTCGTGGACATCGACCCGGCGAGCCACAACCTCGACCCGGCGCTGCTTGAGGCCGCGATCTCGCCGCGCACGAAGGTGATTATGCCGGTGCATCTCTATGGCCGCGCGGCGGACATGGCGGCGATCTGGGCGATTGCCCTGCGCCACGGGCTGCACGTGGTGGAGGATGCCGCCCAGGCCCACGGCGCGCGCTATGATGGACCGGACGGGGCGCCGGTGGGCGGTGGGGCCAGCGCGCTCACCTGTTGGAGTTTCTACCCCTCGAAGAACCTCGGCGCTCTGGGCGATGGCGGCGCGCTCACCACCAGCAGCGCGGAACTCGCCGCGCGGCTGCGCCGCCTGCGGATGTATGGCTGGGGCGAGAAGTACGTCGCCAGCGAGCCCGGCGGGCGCAACTCGCGCCTCGATGAACTCCAGGCCGCCACTCTGCGCGTGAAGCTGCGCCACCTTGCGACCTGGAACCAGGCCCGCCGCGAGCGGGCCGCCTGGTATCGCGAACTACTGGCTGGCCTGCCGCTGGAGTTGCCCGCGGACGCACCCGGGCACGTCTACCATCTCTTCGTCATACAGTGCGACGAGCGGGACGACCTGCGCCAGCACCTGCTGGCGGCCGGCATCGGCTGCGATGTGCACTACCCGCTCCCCGCACACCTGCAGCCGGCCTACGCAAGCCTCGGCTACCAGCGCGGCCAGTTGCCACACAGCGAGCGTGCCGCGGCGCGCCTGCTCTCCCTGCCGCTCTTCCCCGAACTCACCCGCGCCGAGGTCGAGGAGGTCGCCCGCATGGTGCGCAGCTTCTTCACGTAGCACGCGCCACCGTGGCCGCCGCGTCCGGCCCGCCGTGGCCGCCCGGCAGCCCCACGCTGGCCGCCCACCGCGGCCCACCATGGCCGCCCGGCCGCCCCGTGGTGGACGGCGGCGCTCGCCGCGCACCCCGTTCACCGGACGTTCGGGGGCGCCCACGCGAGGCGCCCCTACGCGCTGGCCGTGCAATACCATACGCACCCGTACACGCCCTTACGCCCTTGCCCCGGTGCGGGCCGGGGGCTATACTGCAAGTGGCCAGTCATCACCATCCGGCACCTGCCCAACCGCCATGGCTCTCCGCGCCAACCCACAGCCTGCTGCCGCTTCAAACGGGCGCTGCGCCACCTGCGGCGAACCCCTCGTCGGCAGTTACTTCACCCTGGTCGATCGCCCCGCGCGCTACTGCGCCCGCTGTATCGCCACACGGCCCCGGTGCGCCACCTGTGGCGCACCGCTTGGCGACCATCACTGGCGGCTGCACGACGGGCGGCTTCAGTGCGCTGCCTGCCATAGCACGGCGGTCTATGACCCGAACCTGGCCCGCGCGATCTTCGACGAGACGGTGGCCGGCGTCGCGCAGCACCTCGGCATGACCCTGAACGTGGGCGTGGCCTTCCGCCTGGTCGATGCACCGACCCTTGCGGCGCTGCGCGCCGAGGGCAACACCGCCGTGCCCGAGGGTGAGCACACCCTCGGCCTCTACCAGCGCCGCGGCCATATCCGCGCGATCTATATGCTCTACGGCCTGCCGCGCCTTACCTTTCGCACGACGGTGGCCCACGAGTACGCCCACGCCTGGCAGGGCGAGCGGTGCCCGCTGCTGCGCGACGACGAACTGCGCGAGGGCCATGCCGAGTGGGTGGCCTACCAGCACCTGCGCTGGCTGGGCTGCACCCGCGCCGCCGAGCGCATGCTCACTGCCCAGCATCCTTATCGCCCTGCCCTCGAGCGGCTGCTCGCCCTCGAGCGGCAGCTTGGTCTGCACGGCGTCACCGAGTATCTGACCCGTGCCGAGTAGCCCCGATGCAGTTCACCTCTGAGCAGCGCGCCGCCATCGAGTACGAGGGCCACCTGGTGGTTGTGGCCGGCGCCGGAAGCGGCAAGACTCGCGTGCTCGTCGAGCGCTACCTGCGCCTGGTGGCCGCCGCTGATGCCTCGGACGAGGACCCCTTCGCTGCGGTGCTGGCCGTCACCTTTACCGAGAAGGCCGCCCGCGAGATGCGCGAGCGCGTGCGACGCACCGTGGAGCAGCGGGCGCGCGGCGCTCCACCCGCTGAGCGGGCCCGCTGGGCCGCCTATCGCGCGGCCGTCGAGGGGGCGCGCATCGGCACCATCCATAGCTTCTGCGCTGAGTTGCTGCGCGCCCACCCCGCCGAGAGCGGCCTGGACCCGCGCTTCGCCGTGCTCGATGAGGT
>DAOUBZ010000378.1:0-3975 GCA_034432515.1 Chloroflexaceae bacterium
CGCAACGCCAGATTCTGCCCCCCTCCCCTACCAGGGGAGGGGGTAGGGGGGTGGGGTATGTGGGGCCTGGGGGCGCAACTCCCCAAAAACCTACCCCTGGGAGAGGGGGCAGGGGGGTGGGGTATATGGAGCCTGGGGGTGCAACTCCCAAAAACCCTACACCTGAGAAGTGGGGGCCGCCGGGTTTGGGCGGGGTACCCACGCCGGGGCACCCTGACGGCGTTGCGCGCATTGAAAAACGTGGGAGCAACGTTCCGCCGCACCCGTCCCCCAGTTTGACCAGGCTGCACCCCACGGACTATAATGACCTCGGAGCAAACCGATCGTTCGCTCCCCCGGGCCGCTAGCTCAATGGCAGAGCAATCGGCTCATAACCGACGGGTTCTGGGTTCGAATCCCGGGCGGCCCACCATGCTTCTCCAGTCCGTGGCTCGCTGTCAGGGTGGCCCGCTGTCTTCCACTGCCGGCATGGTCAGGAAGGCGACGGGTCATCCCGGCACCAGGTCCGGTACTCCCCCGTATGGCGAACAGGCCGAGTATCTCCGCGGTCATTCCCACCTGGAACGGGCTGCGCTACCTGCCGGCGTGCCTGAGCGCGCTGCGGGCGCAACTCGGCCCCGACGATGAGTTGCTGCTCGTCGACAACTGCTCGCGCGACGGGGCCGGCGCCTGGGCGCGCCAGCATGCCCCCGATGTGCGCGTGCTGGCCCTGCCGGAGAACCGCGGCTTCGCCGGCGGAACGGCGGCAGGCATCGCGGCGGCCCGCGGCGCGCTGCTGCTGCTGATCAACGACGACGCCCTGGCCGAGCCCGGCTGCGTGGCGGCGCTCTGGGCCGCGCTCTGCGCGACGCCGGGGGCGGGGGCAGCCGCCGGCGTGCTTACCTTCAGCCGGCGCCCGGCGATCGTCGCCTCGGCCGGCATCCGCGTGCAGCGCGATGGTGTGGCCAGCGATCACTGGCTGGGCACGCCCGTAGCCAGCCTGCCCGCCCACCCGGTTCCCGTCTTCGGCGCAAGCGGCGGGCTGGCGCTGCTGCGCCGTGAACTGATCGCCGATGTGGGCAGCTTCGAGCCGGCGTTCTTCAACTACCTGGAGGATGCTGACCTGGCCTGGCGCGCGCGGCTGCGCGGCTGGAGCTGTGCCCTGGCCCCGCAGGCCCGGGCCCGTCACGTCTACTCGGCCACCGGCGGCGAGGGCAGCCGCTTCAAACAGCGGCTCCTGGCCCGCAACCGGCTATGGGTGATCATTCGCTGCCTGCCCGGACCACTGCTGCGCGAGTGCCTGGTATCCATCGTGAGCTACGACCTGCTCGCCATCGGCTATGGACTGTTGC
This sequence comes from Chloroflexaceae bacterium, assembly GCA_034432515.1. Lineage (GTDB taxonomy): Bacteria > Chloroflexota > Chloroflexia > Chloroflexales > Chloroflexaceae > JACAEO01. The sequence continues at coordinate 1,332 of DAOUBZ010000378.1, forward strand.
GCCGGCAGCCGGCGCTCATCCAGGGCCGCATAGCGGCGCTGCGCGCGCTCCCGACGCTCCTGGCGCAGCGCCGGGCCATCCAGGCCCGCCGGAGTGCCAGTATCAGCGATCTGGCCCGCTGGCTCGAGCCCGCACCCTCGCCGGCAGCCACGCTGCGTGCCCGCCAGCGGCTGGCAGCCCTGCTGGCAGGCTAGCGCACTGAGCAGCACAGCTCCGCCAAAAGTCGCTTGTGAGCCCCGGCAAGCCGCGTTATAATCTCGCCAGATGGCTACTACCGTCTCCCCAACCTTCCCCCGCTGGGGAGGGCGCCTGGCTTCGTCCCCCAACGGGGGGAGGCTGAGAGGGGGGCAGCTATCGGCTATGCAATCTGGCGCCGCTGCTGCGCCCTACCCCCAGGAGACGACCATAGACGAGCTTCGTACGCAAGACGGCAAGCGGCTGTACGAGACTGCGGTTCCCCGTACCCGCGTTTTGCTGGTGGGCGCCGAGGTGGCGAGTTTCCACAGCCCCTGGAGCGCCGAGGACTCCCTGCGCGAGCTGGCGCTGCTTGCCGAAACCGCCGGTCTCGACGTGGTGGGCCAGATCTTTCAGCGCCTTGACCAGCCTGCCCCCAAGTTCTTCATCGGCCCGGGCAAGGTCAAAGAGGTGGCCGCCCTGTGCGAACAACTCGGCGTGGGCCTGGTGATCTTCGACGACGAGCTGAGCCCGGCTCAGAACCGCAACCTCGAGGAGGAGTTGCAGGTTGGCGTCCTTGACCGCACCGCGCTCATCCTCGATATCTTCGCCCAGCACGCCCGCACCCACGAGGGCCGCCTGCAGGTCGAACTGGCCCAGTACCAGTACTTGCTGCCGCGCCTGCGCCGCCAGTGGACCCACCTGGAACGGCAGGCGGGCACCGGCGGCGGCACCTCCGCGGGTGGCGTGGTCGGCCTGCGTGGCCCCGGTGAGACCCAGCTTGAAATTGACCGCCGGCTGATCGATCGGCGCATCGCCTGGCTCAAAGAGCAACTCGCCGATGTCCATCGGCATCGCGAACTCTATCGCAAGCGCCGCCGGCAGAGCGGCGTGCCAGTGGTGGCCCTGGTCGGCTATACCAACGCGGGTAAGAGCACGCTGCTCAATGCGCTCACCGGCGCCGACGTGTACACCGCTAACCAGCTCTTTGCCACCCTCGACCCGACAACCCGCCAGATCACTCTGCCCGGCGGCCAGCAGATCCTGCTCACCGACACGGTGGGTTTCATCCAGAAGCTCCCGACCCAGCTGGTCGCCGCGTTCCGCGCCACGCTGGAGGAGATCAACGAGGCCGACCTGCTGCTCCACGTCGTGGACCTGACCCACCCCAACGCCCAGGAGCACGCCCAGACCGTCGAGGCGACGCTCAAGGAACTCGGCGTGGATCAGCGCCCGACTTTGACCGTGCTCAACAAGGTCGACCTGATGGAGGGCGTGGCGGCTAGTGACGTCGGCCATCTGGTGGCCGATATGGGCCTGCCCGGCGATTTCGTCGCCGTGTCCGCGCAACGGGGCTGGGGCCTCGACGCGCTGTGCGCCCGGATCGAGGCCGCCCTCGCTGAAGCGATGGTCGCCCTTGAGGTGCTCATCCCCTACCAGCGCAACGACCTCGTATCGCTCTGGCATCGGCGTGGTATGGTGGAGCGGGAAGAGTACGTCAACGAGGGGACGCACATCCTCGGGCGCATCCCCCGCGCGCTGGCGAGCCAGTTTGTCCCGTATCGGAACGGCCCGGATGGAGGGGGGCGTTAAAACCAGGGGGCCCCCTGGCACCAACTTGCGGACTGTTATCTTTCGCGCCCATGCTCCTCTTTTCTCACACAGCGCCGGCATGCCTGCCGGCCAAGAAAGGAGGAATGGGAATGCGCAAGCCGCACCTGCTGGTCACTATCATCCTGGTGCTACTGCTGATTGGTGGCAGTGCCCTTGCCCAGGGGGGGGCCTCTACGATCTACCTTCCGCTCCTGGCGCTTCCCTCTACGGCCGAGCCTGTGCCCGCCACACCCACCCCGGTTACGCCTGTGCCCGCCACACCCACCCCGGTTACGCCTACACCCGTCACGCCCGTACCGCTGCCCGATCCGGTGACTGCCCTTGACATCGGCACGACCACGGGTGGAAACCCGTGCCGAGTAACCGATCCACGGCCTCAGCCCGTAACGCTACCAGCCGGCAGCACCAGTTTCGCCTTCCAGCTCACGCGAAGGATCCCCAGCACAAGCGACATCGGGGTGGGCATCAGCCCGGGCTTTGGTGGCGGCGTGCGGTCGACGAGCTGCAACGACTACATCATCAATAACGGCCAGGTGGTCCAGAACAGACTGGGTGCACAGATCGAGCGTCTGGATGGTTCGCCGCTCCCGTCGGGAAGCTACCGGCTCCGGATCCGGGTTGGCAGCACAATCACCGAGATACCGTTCACTATCGAGTAAGTGGTGCATCCGGCAAATCCCGGTACAAATCTGTCAGATTCGGCAGTTGCTGCCAGCGTCTGAACACCGGCATACCGCGATGCCGCACCTGACAGGTTCTGTCGTGGATGTACCGGTAATACCAATTACGATTGAAGATGCCGCATGCTTGTCATTCCGAGCGCAGCGAGGAATCTGAGCGGGTCGCGCAAGACCCC
>DAOUBZ010000379.1:0-11340 GCA_034432515.1 Chloroflexaceae bacterium
CGGCGAAGTACAATGCCGGCGTGGTCGCCGGAGCGATCGTTGTCGCGGCGCTGCTCCGCGCCTGGGCAGCGCGCGGTGAGCCAGGGCGCGCGCTGTTCCGTGAGGGCGCGCGGCTCGCCGCCGGCGGGCTGGCCGCGCTTGCGGGCTTCATCGCCGGTACGCCGTATGTGTTGCTGCGCTGGCAACAGGTGAGTGGCGGCATCGTCACCCAGTGGGGCAACTACGGCGGTGGCAACGGGCACTACCGCGGCGCGTGGAACGTCGCCGGCTATGTCGAGTTCTTTCTCGGCGACGGGCTCGGCATCCTCGGCTGCCTGCTGGTCGCCGCGGGGCTGGGCATCCTGGCCTGGCGCCGGCCCCGGGTGCTGGCCGTCTGGCTCGGCTTTGCGCTGCCTTCACTGCTGCTGCACCTCTCGCGGCCGACCCACTTTATGCAGAATATGCTGCCGCTGCTGGTAGCCTGTGCGCTGCCCGCAGGGGTGGCGGTGGTCGAACTGCCCGCCCTGCTGGCACGGCGCGGCGCCGGGCCGCGCCGTGCCGCTCTGGTGGCCCTGGTGGCGTTGAGCCTGGCCCTCGCACTGCCGTTGGCAACCCGCTCGCTAGCCTATGTGGGCCGCCAGGCCGCGGGGGACAGCAGGCTGCAGCTGCTGGCCTGGATCGAGGCCAATGTACCGCCCGGGGTACGCATCGCGGCCGAACTGAAGCCCGTGCCCAGTCCGACCGAGGCCCGCTGGACGTATGTGCCGAGCCTGGTCGCTCACGACCTGGCCTGGTATCGCGCCCAGGGCTATGGCTACCTGATCGCCTCTTCGGACCGCTGGGGTCAGTTCACGCCCCCGCCCGCCTACGCCGCACTGGGGGGCCGGGTGGTGGCTACCTTCGGGCCGCAGGTGCGGCGCGAAGAGATGAGTGGCCCCCGTCTGCTGGTGATCGACACCGGGCTCAGCGCCGCCGATGTCGCACCGCTGGCGCAGTCGGTGACCATCGGCGGCGCACGGCTGCTCGGGGTGGCGGTCGGCGCCCCCGTGGGCGATGACCAGCCGCCATCGCTGGCGCCCGCCACGAGCTTCAAGCCGGGCGATGTGCTCGGCCTGCGCAGTTTCTGGTTGGTGGAAGCGCCGTTCACGACGGACTACGCGATCTTCGTCCACGTGATCGACGCCGCGGGTGGCCGCCCGACGCAGCGCGACGCGCAGCCCTGGCAGGGGCGCTTCCCGACCACTGCCTGGCGTCCGGGCACCATCGTGGTCGACCACAACGACGTCTATCTGCCGCCCAACATGCCACCGGGCGAGTACCGTGTCGTGGTCGGCCTGTACGACCCGGCCACAGGCGCGCGCCCTCCGGTCACCGCCGATGCTGTCCCCGTCCCCGAGGGTGCGGTGGAAGTAGCGCGGATCAGCGTTGTGCCGTGACGCCGCCGCCAGGCCGCACGTCTGCGGCCTGGCGGGTACTGGTACGGCTTTTCAGAAGTCCGTTATGAGGGTGCGAGGATGCGAGGACGCTATACTAGAACGGCACGTCCTCGCTGGCGGCGACGCTGTCGGTCTCGGCGACGGCGACGGCCTCGCCGGGAACGCCGGGGCGCGCATCCAGGAAGAGCACATCCTCGGCGCGGACATAGGTGCGCGTGCGGGGCTGGTTGCTGGCCTTGTCGAGCCAGCTATCCGTGCGCAGGGCACCGCCGACGCGGACGCGGCTGCCCTTGTGGAGATAGGTGTTGCACAGCTCGGCCAGCTTATCCCAGGCCTCCACCGTCGTCCAGTCGGTCTCGTACTCCCGGCGGCCATCCTCGTCCTGACCGGCGATGCGCCTGGTGGCCACCCGGAAGCGGCAAACCGCGACACCAGAGGCGATAAAGCGCATCTCCGGGTCGGCCCCCAGCCAGCCCAGCAACTCGACCGCATTGATCGTACCCTTGACCTGACTCATCGTGATCGTCGCCTTTCGTGATCTCAGAGTGAGCCGGACGTTGCGCAACGCCCGGCGATCGATGGCTGATCAGCTCGCACTATGAACCGGGCAGGCTGGCGGGAGGATACGGCTGATTGCCGAGAGGTCCCGTTCCGCCGTAGAATAGGGCACTGAGCAGCATGCGAGCACTGCTTGCAATGGCCAGCGCGCCTGGAGCGGTCTCGTACCGCGCACATGGGAGCAACGACGATGGGCGCTGAGCAGGGGGCAGTGGCGAACGAGCCAGGGGGCGGGGGATGGCCGCTGGTCTGGCGGCGCGTGCGCCAGCAGAGCTGGCACCTGGTAGTGGTGCTGGGCACGGTGCTGCTGATCGGGCTGCTGGTCGGCACGCTCGCAGCGTGGCTGCAGGCGGGACGCGACGAGGCGCGCAACGCCGACCTGCTGCTGATCATCGCCCCAGCGCTGCCACCAGCGGCCTTGCTTGAGCATGCGTTCGAGACCTACCGGCGTGGCTATGCGCCAGATGTGATTGTCGCGGGGGCCGGGGCGGAGGTGCTGCGCACGAGCATGATCGAGCGGGGCGCCCCAGGGGAGCGGATCGAAGCCATAGGATCGGAGCGCCGGCCGGTCGCGGAGCTCCGGGGGCGGGTGCGGAGCGCCCATGCTGCCGGCGCGCAGAGCGCGCTGATCGTCGCTGAGCCCGCCGAGTTGCTGCTGTGGCTGAAGCTCACCCGCGACGAAGGTCTGCGCGCCTATGGCACGCCCCCGCCAGGCTCCGGGCCTGGCGTCCTCGACCTGGTGGGCGGGAGCCTCAGCTACTGGCGCTACGTCCTCATCCAGCGCTGAGCAGGTGGTGGGTCATTTGTATTCGGTAGCGCCACGCGCGAGGCGCAGGAGCGATGACGCGATGATGACGTGGTGATGCGCTGGTCGTCACTGCCTCGCCTCTTCGCCTCGTCGTCTCCTCGCGCCGTGACCACGGGCAAAACACGTGACTCATAGTACCTTGGTCCCGACGATAGGCACAGGCGCTGGACGACGTGCTTGTGCCTTGCGTCACGGGCTGGCAATGATTATCAGGCAGCTGGTTCTGTGCTCAGCATGTACTCAGGTCCGTGCCAGCCGCCTGAGAAGGCCCTGAGCAAACCTAGCGGGGCGGCGCAGTTTGTGCCTCGGCTCGCAACAATCGCTTTACACTCCACCAAGATACGGATTACAGAATTATTCGCTGTCTTTGTATTTTGTGGCTTTCTGAAGCGATATATTAGGGGTACTATTGACAGAAAGTGTGATATCTATTAAACTGTCTTTACTTTTCCAGGGGCGCGAGCCAGCGCAGGCCTAGCCCGGGTGGCCCGGATGCATCGCAGAGTCACGGAGTGTTCAAGCGAACCTGTGACGCAGAAGCTGAGACCGGGATCCTCAAACCTGATGCAACGCTGAGCGGGAACTGACGCTTGCGGATATCGCGAACCCATGGTACACTCCGGCCATCCCGACCTGACTGTCAACGTGATTGCGCATACACCAGGAGCGTGTAGTAGGGTTCATCTCGCGTGTGCTCGCGCCACGGGGACCCAAGTGAGGTGGATTGCTCCATGATCGAGCTTAATCGAAACCAGTCGTCTACGCCGCAGCGCAGCGACGTGGATGGGCTGAAGCGGCGCGCCGCCAGCCACCGTCAGCAGTACCGACAACAGAACCGCTCCATTGCCAGCCTTCGCCAACGTGCAACCGCATCCCTCTCCGCCCCCGGCACCTGGTTTTCACAGCTCCCGACCCGGTTCCTCCTCCATACGGTCATTATTCTCACCGTGCCGCTGGCGTTACTGCTGAGCCAACTCCCGGCACAACCGCTGGCCACACCCACCGAGAATCGCACTGAACTGCTTGAGGCCCCGCTCGGCATCGGGCCGATCGTGATCGACAACCCGGCGCTGGAACAGGGGCAGATCGGTGATCCGCCGCTCAGCGACGATGATGCCCTGCCCGTCCCACTGTCACTGTCGTCGCGGAGCGAGTTGCTCGCTCCGCTGACCGTGCCGGCCATGATCGCCGGTGACGTGGTCAGGCTGCGCAACGGGCCAGGTCTGGCCTACGATGAGGTCGGGCGAATCAATGGCGGCGAGGGCGTGGAGGTGATCGGCCGGTACGAGGAGTGGCTACAGGTGCGCCGCGATGGCGACCAGACGGTCTACTGGGTGGCCGCTGAGCTGGTCGACATCCCGGATGCGGTGGTCTATACGCTCAACCAGGTCGCCGCCGAGCTCATTCCGCCGCCGCCGCCGCCGAAGGTGGGCGTGGTGCGTGAGGAGAACGTCAATCTGCGCGATGGTCCCGGTACCAACTATGTGAGCATGGCGAAGATGCGGCTCGGCCAGGAACTCACACTCGTTGAGCGCTACGAGGGCTGGTACCTGGTTGAGTACGGCCAGCAGTATGGCTGGGTCACTGCCGACTTTCTGAACATTGGCGAGGGCGTTGTCGAGCGGGTCCCGGTGGCCAGCGCCATCCCCGACCCGAACCCGCCGCTGGTGGGCGCGGTGCTGGAGAACAACGTCAATGTACGGAAGGGCCCCGGCTCCGCCTATGATCGGATCGCGTCGCTCAAGGCGGGCGCTAGTGTGAGCCTGCTGGCCCGCCACAAGGACTGGTACCGGGTACAGCTGGCCGATGGCACCAAAGCCTGGATCTTCTCCGACTTGCTCAAGGTCTCCCCGATGGCTGCGCGCCGCGTGCCGGTGACCAATGACATCCCGGCGCTTCCCGCTCGGGTACGCGCCACCGGCACCAGGGGCGCTGGCGGCGGTAGTGGTGGCGCCGCTGCGGCGAACATTCCAGCCAGTGGCGACGTTGCGAGCTTCGCGGTGCAGTTCGTTGGGTCGCGTTATGTCTGGGGCGGCAGCAGCCCGAGCCGTGGCTTTGACTGCAGCGGCCTCACCAGCTACGTCTACCGGCAGTTCGGGGTGAGCCTGCCCCACAGTGCCGCCGCGCAGTACAGCTCGCGCCATGGCGCGATCATCGGCGGAATGGGCAATCTGGCCCCTGGGGACCTGATGTTCTTCGCCGGCACGGCTGGGCGGCGTGGCATCTCGCACGTGGCGATCTACATCGGGGGCGGGCGGATGGTCCACGCGATGACTCCGCGCTACGGGGTGCAGGTTTCGAGCATCTGGAGCAGCTACTGGCAGAACACCTTCGTCGGCGCGGTCCGGCCCTACCGCTAGGCTGCGTCTGGCTTCCTGCAAAGCAAAGCCCTCCTCTGGCCACTATGGCCGAGGAGGGCTTTGCTTTGCGCGCATGCGCTTTGCCCCAAAGATGTTGTATCAGCCCTGCGGGTACCAGTGGGCTGACGCGCCGCGGCACAGATCGGGTACAATCGATGGGAAGCGGCGATCGAGTTCGAGGTGAGCAGCGAGGATCCTGATGAAAGGGCTGGTTCTCAGCGGCGGCAAGGGTACACGCTTGCGGCCCATCACGTATACGAGTGCGAAGCAACTGGTACCGGTGGCGAACAAGCCGGTCCTTTTTCGAGTGATCGAAGCGATCCGCGATTCGGGGATCAGCGAGATCGGCATCGTGATCGGCGACACCGGCGACGAGATCCGCGCCGCGGTGGGCAACGGCAAGCGCTGGGGCCTGCAGATTACCTATATTCCGCAGGAAGCACCCCTGGGCCTGGCCCACGCCGTGAAGATCAGCCAGGAGTTCATCGGCGATGAGCGCTTCGTGATGTTTCTTGGCGACAACTGCATCCAGGGCGGGATCAGCCCGCTGATCGAGTCCTTTGGGCACAGTAACTACAATGCGCAGATCGTGCTGAAGCGCGTGGCCGATCCCCGCTCTTTCGGCGTGGCCGAACTCGAGGACGATGGCCGCATCGCCCGCCTGGTCGAGAAACCGCGCGATCCGCAGAGTGACCTGGCCCTGGTGGGCATCTACATGTTCGATCGGCATATCTTCGAGGCGGTCAATGCCATCCGGCCCTCGGCGCGCGGCGAACTGGAGATTACCGATGCCATTCAATGGCTGGTCTCGGCTGGCTACAGTGTCTACCCCTACATTCACGAGGGCTGGTGGATCGATACGGGGAAGAAGGACGATATGCTCGAGGCCAACCGGCTGGTGCTCGAGGAGCTTGAGCCGAGCGTGCAGGGCTATGTGGACCGGGATTCGCAGTTGATCGGCAAGGTGATCGTTGAGCCCGGCGCCGAGGTCATCAATTCGACGATCCGAGGACCGGCGATCATCGGCGAGAAGACCCGTATCCTCAACTCCTACGTTGGCCCCTTCACGTCGATCTACCACAGCTGCCTGATCGAGGATAGCGAGATCGAACATAGCATTGTGATGGAGCAGTGCAGCATCCGCGGCATGCCCCACCGGATCGAGGATAGCCTGATCGGGCGCAATGTCGAGGTGGCGCGGAGCCCGCTCAAGCCGAAGGCCTATCGCCTGGTGATCGGCGACAATTCCTCGGTGGGGGTGCTGTAGCGACGCTGTTCGCCCGCGCGTTGCATCCAGGGTGGGGTATGGCTGCGTAAGGGAGGATGCGTGACGCGATGAGGCGATACGATCGCGTCCTCGCGTCCTCGCAAACTGTCAAGCTGGTTTGAAACGTGCCTGAGAGGTGCATCCGGCGAGTCATTTGTCATGCTGAGCGCTTCGCGGAGTTCACCCTGAGCGAAGCGAAGGGCTCAGGGTAAACTCCGCGAAGCATCTCAGCCGGGACTCTTCGCTTCGCGGCTCCCGAGCTTGTCGAGGGGCAGCGCTTCGGCTTCTTCGCTCGGCATGACAAATCACCTGGCGGATAGACCACTGAGGCATGGTGAGAGGCCATCTCCTGGGAGCGATGCATGGTCTTGCGTCGCGCCACTGGCGAAGGAGCGTGCGTTGGCGAAGATCCATCCATCGGAGATTACCCCCGAGCACCTGTATCTCTCGCGCCGCCAGTTTATGGGGGCGGCGGGAGCACTGGGCGCTGCGCTGCTACTGGGCGCCTGCGGCCCACAGGCATCCGCCCCGGCGCCGGACCTGGCCGCTGACCCGCGGCGCGATGAACTGGGCGACCCGCTCAACAGCTTTGAGCAGATCACCACCTACAACAACTACTACGAGTTCAGCACCGATAAACAGCGCGTTGCGCGGCTGGCCCAGGGCTTCCAGACCACGCCGTGGGAGGTGGCGGTGGGTGGCCTGGTGCGCTCGCCCCGGGTGTTCGGGCTGGAGGATCTGCTGCGCTTCGACCAGGAGGAGCGGATCTACCGCCTGCGCTGTGTCGAGGCCTGGTCGATGGTGATCCCCTGGATCGGCTTCCCGCTGCGGCGGCTGCTGGCCGAGGTCGAGCCGCTGGCCGCGGCGCGCTATGTACGCTTCGAGACGGTGCTGCGCCCCGCTGAGATGCCCGGTCAGCGCGACCGCTTCTACCCCTGGCCCTACATCGAGGGCCTGCGCCTCGACGAAGCGCAGCACGACCTGACGCTGCTGGCCACCGGCCTCTATGGCAAGACGCTCACGCCGCAGAATGGGGCGCCGCTGCGCCTGGTGGTGCCCTGGAAGTATGGCTTCAAGAGCATCAAGGCGATCGTCCGCATCGACCTGGTAGAGGACATGCCCACCTCACTCTGGATGGCCATGGCGCCCAACGAGTATGGGTTCTATGCCAACGTGAACCCCGAGGTGGCGCACCCGCGCTGGTCGCAGGCGACGGAGCGCCGGATCGGCGAAACTGGGCGCCGCCCGACGCTGCCCTTCAACGGCTACGCCGAGCAGGTGGCCGGCCTCTACGCGGGGATGGATCTGCGGGCGAATTACTGACGGGCTTGGCGTCACGATGGGCCAGGGTGCTGAACATTCTGGGAGGACGCGCACCGGCTGGCTTCGCCTGGCCGTGCACGGGCTTGCGCTGCTGCCGCTCGGGCTGCTGCTGCTCGACGCAGGCCTGGGGCGGCTGTCGGTGAACCCGATCCAGGACATCACGCTGCGCACCGGCAAGGCTGCGCTGGTCCTGCTGATGCTCTCGCTGGCCTGCACGCCGCTGAACCTGCTGCTGGGCTGGAAGTGGGCGCTGGCGCTGCGCAAGCCGCTCGGGCTCTACAGCTTTCTGTATGTGTGCCTGCACCTGCTGGTCTTTGCCGTCGCCGACTACGGGCTCGACCTGGGGCTGATTGCTCAGGCGATCAGCGAGAAGCGTTACGTCGTGGCAGGCTTTGCGAGCTTTCTGCTGCTGCTGCCGCTGGCGCTCAGTTCAACGCGGGCAGCCATGCGGCGCCTCGGGCACTGGTGGCGCCGGCTGCACCGCCTGGTCTACGCCGCAGCGGCGCTGGCGGTGCTGCACTACCTCTGGCTGGCGAAGGTCTGGCGCGAGCCAGCGCTCTGGGGCGTGCTGCTGCTGGTGTTGCTGTCGCTGCGCCTGCCCGGTGTGCGGCGCCGGCTGGCGCGCTGGCGCCCGCCGGGGGAGCGGCAGCCAGGCGCGAGGAGGCGAGGAGGCGAGGATGCGACGAGGTGAGGAGGCGAGGAGGCGATCGCGTTAGCGCATCTCGGGTTCGCGCCTGAAACGATCGGTACACTTGTGCCACGCTGAGCTAACTAGTCTGTCAACGAAGTTTCCCGCTATTCCGCCCGCCCTGTCATGCTGAGCGAAGCGAAGCGTCTTCCGGCTCCTGAGGCGGTAGGCCCCTCGCGGGGTTTGCCCTGAGCCCAGCCGAAGGGCTCGGGGTGACAAACACCGGGAAACTTCGTTGACAGACTACTAACGTCGTCCACTGGGGCGGCGCGGGCGACCGGGGCGGAGCGCCACCCAGACGCCGAGCGCAAAGCCGCCCAGCAGGCTCAGTACGGCAAACATAGCGCCCGGCCCGTAGACCAGGGCGGCGGCCCGCAGGGCACCGGCGAGGAGCAGCGCCACGATCCAGCCGACAAGGAAGAGCCGCTGCCGAAACTCCGGCCCGAACCACTGGGGCCGCCCCTGGCCCACCAGGTAGCCCACCCCGCCCGCGATCACCAGCAGCAGCCCGTTGGTAATGACAATCTGCATAGCGCCTCAGGTTGCACCTGCCGGCCAGGGCTTGTGCAACGTCGTTCGGTCAACCCTCACACCCCACCGCCGGAGACTCGCGCCCCGACCTGCCGGATCACGCCTTGTGAGCAGCGTGCGCACCGTGCTAGAATAGCGGCTAACGTCGCTGCCGGCAAGCCCACCCGTGGAGTGAGTGTACCCATGTCAGAGCTGAAAGACAAACTGGTGCTCGTCGTTGACGACGAGCCGCGTATGGTCAACTTCATGCGGCTCAACCTCGAACTCGAGGGGATGCGCGTGGCCACAGCGGCCAACGGGCGCGAGGCGCTCGAGCGGGTGCGCGAAGACATGCCCGATGTGGTCTTGCTTGATGTGATGATGCCGGTCATGGACGGATTTGAGGCTCTGCGCCGCATCCGCCAGTTCTCCCAGGTGCCCGTGCTGATGCTGACGGCCAAGGACGAAGAGGAAGACCGGGTGCGCGGGCTGGAGCTCGGGGCCGACGACTACATCGGCAAGCCCTTCAGCCACCGCGAGCTCGTGAGCCGGATCAAGGCGGTGCTCCGGCGCCACTACGCCGCCCCACCGGTGCCGCAGACGATGGTCAAGGTTGATGACCGCCTGAGCATCGACTTTGCGCGCCGCGAGGTGCTGGTCGACGGCCAGCGGGTGAACCTGCGTCCGACCGAGTACCGCTTGCTCTATCACCTGGTGCAGAACGCCGGCTATGTGCAGACCCACGAGATGCTGCTGACCAAGGTCTGGGGGCCGGAGTACCGCGAGGAAAGCCACTACCTGCGCCTGTACATCACCTATCTGCGCCAGAAGATCGAGGAAGACCCTTCCAACCCCAGGTATATCCTGACCGAGCGCGGCGTAGGCTATCGCTTTGTTGATTTCGAGAACAAGCCCGTGTAGTTGGTCGAAGCATTCGCGCAGCCAATGGTCAGCCTTACAGGGCGGGGGCCGACCAGTCATAGCGGCTCGGACGCCGGACTAACTCCCCTCATCGACCAGGCTGAGCACCAGTTGCCGCAACTGGCGCAGGCGACGATCGATGCGCTCAGGGCGCACATGGAGGTCGTCGCGGATCTGGCTAAGCTGGAGGCGAAAGGTGTCGATCGGGCCTTTCTCGCGCTCGGCGCTATAGGTATAGGCCTGGTCGAGCGAGCGATAGGCGGAGAGCAGCGTACGGTCGGCCTCGACGAGATCGTTGCCCTGAAGGGCGAAGACGGCATCATCGATCTGGTTGGCGGCGCGGAGCAGGTAAAGGGCGCTCCAGATCTGTCGATCCTGCGCCTCCAGGTCAAGGATCTCGAGGCGCAGCACACTATCGTTGGGCAGCGTGGTCGCCACGGGGCTGGCCACCGGCGTGGGGATGATGACATCCATGCTTGGCGACGGCACGGCGACCGGGGCGGTGGGTGCCAGACCAGTGGTGGATGCGCGCGGCCAGAGCAGGGCCTGGAGCAGCAGACTAACCGCGACGGCCAGCGTGGCCGTCAGCATATGGGGCAGCAGCGCCCTGAACGGGGTGCGCGTACGCACCGGGGACGCGACCGGCGCCTCCCCCGGCGTCTGGTGCTCGTCGGCCACAGAACTAGATCTCGTTGGCCAGGAGGATGGCCTGGGCGATCTCCTTCATGGACTTGCGGGTATTCATCGAGAGTTGCTGAATCTTGCGAAACGCCTCAGCCTCTTTGAGCCCCTGGGTGTCCATGAGCACGCCCTTGGCCCGCTCGACGATCTTGCGCGTATCCAGGGTCTCCTTGAGGTCGGCGATCTGCCGGTCCATTTCCAGGAACTCCTGGTAGCGAGCCATGGCAATCTCGATCGCGGGCAGCAACTCGGCCTCGCGGAACGGCTTGACCACGTAGTTGACAACCCCCGCCTCCTTGGCCCGCTCAACGAGCTCGCGGTCGGAATATGCGGTGAGCAGCAGCACCGGAGCGATCTTTTCCTCGGTGAGGATGCGGGCGGCCTGGATGCCGTCCAGCTTGGGCATCTTGATGTCCATCAGGACCAGGTCAGGCTTGAGCTCGCGGGCGACGTTGATCGCACTGACACCATCGCCAGCCTCGCCGACCACGAGGTAACCGAGGCCGACCAGGGTCTCCTTGAGATTCATGCGGATGATCGACTCGTCATCGGCGATCACCAGGCGCGTCTGCTGAGCCATGGGACACCTCATGCGCGCCTATCCGGGCAACCCGCTCAACGGAGCATGATCCAGGCGGGATCTGCAGATAGGCGCATACTTTGCCCCTGCGGTGGGCGATTTCCGCCGGCAGTATAGCACGCCGGTGCAATGCACGCAATGCCGCCGTGGCGCCCGGCCCCACCCGCGGTGCCCCGCGCCCCACCGTGGCCACCCCACGCGCCCCGTGGCGCCCGGCCCCACCCGCGGC
>DAOUBZ010000380.1:0-7499 GCA_034432515.1 Chloroflexaceae bacterium
ATTGGCGCAGCCAATGCCTCGGCCCTCCATGTGACGAGGGATATGTTGCACACCCGTGCTATACTGCTAGCACGGGTGTTTTTTTTGTGCCGGAGGGGGCATGAGCACGACGATCATCGTGGAGCCGGATGTCCAGCAGAAGCTGGCCATCCTCGGGGACGAGGCCGCCGACGAAGTGACGGACGTGCCCGCCACCCAGAGCATCCAGCAGGGTATCAAACACGCCACCGGCTTTCTCTATGACGCCCAGCGCGAGGGCGGCGGCACGACCCGGCTCTTCAAAGTGCTCCAGACTAACGCATGTCGATTCGCATGTAAATACTGCTTCACTTCCTGTGCCATTCGCCGCAAACGGACAACCTTCAAGCCCGATGAACTGGCCACGACCTTCATCAGCCTGAGCCGCAGCCGTATGGCCGAGGGCCTCTTCCTCTCCTCCGGCATCGTGCCCGACGCCGACACGACCATGGAGCAGATGCTCGCGACCGTCGAGCGGCTGCGGCTGAAGGAGGGCTACACCGGCTACATCCACCTCAAGCTCATCCCCGGCGCGTCCTATGAGTACATCGAGCGCGCCGTGGAACTGGCCGACCGGGTGAGCCTGAACCTCGAGGCGCCCAACCAGGCGCGGCTGAGCGCCCTGGCGCCCGACAAGGAGTTCAGCGCGAGTATGTGGGGCCGTATGGCGTGGGCAGCTGAGCTGATGCAGCGAGCACGCCGCGCAGGACGGAAGGCGGCGCGCAGTCTGACCACGCAGTTCGTCGTCGGCGCGGTAGGCGAGAGCGACCGCGAGTTGCTCGAGACCGTTCAGCGCGCGCATCGCGATCTTGGCCTCTGGCGGGCCTACTTTTCCGTCTTCCACCCGATCGCGCGCTCGCCGCTGGCCGACCAGCCGGCTGAGGACCCGACCCGCGCGCTGCGGCTCTACCAGTCTGACTTCATGCTGCGCGACTACGGCTTCCGCTACGACGAATTGCCCTTCGATGAGCAGGGCCTGCTGCCGCGCGACAAGACGCCGAAGCAGGCGTGGGCCGAGCAATACCTGCACGAGCCAATCGAGGTCAACTGCGCTCCGCGTCACATCCTCTTGCGCGTGCCCGGGATCGGCCCGAAGAGCGCCGACCGGATCATCGCGGCGCGGCGCCATAACCGGCTGCGCGAGCTCACGCAACTCAGGGCGCTTGGCGTCACCACGGGCTGGGCAGCGCCCTACGTGCTGCTGGATGGGCGGCGCTCGGCGGTGCAGTTGAGCCTGTGGTGAAACAGGGCCCTTTTGTGTTATCCTGCCTATCGTTCACTTGAGCCATTCGTAGCCTGTCCTTTCAGCCATTCCGCACCTTTGCGACTGGTGCGATAATGGACGCTGCACGTGTCGCGTTCAGCGCATACGGATGGTCATGCCAGGGTAGACAGGTATGCTCGACTTTATCAGACTGATGTGGATCGGGACCATTGAGGCCATGCGGCTGAACCCACGGGCCTTTGAGTACGTCGAAGCCGGCAATCGCACCGGGACGGTAGTGCTTGCGATCGCGATGGTCGGCGGCGCCTCGCTGCTGCTCGGCCAGAGTGTGATCCTCTTCGTCAACCGGGTGCGGCCGGCACGTTTTGTGCTGAGCTTGCTGATGAACGGTATCATCTTCACCCTGAGCCTACTGGTCTGGGCCTTTGCGATCTGGCTGACCAGCCGCATCCTCTTTCCCAATGAGATCCCGTTTGTCACCGTGGCGCGCCTGGTCGCGCTGGGTGCGGCACCCTACGTCTTCGGCTTCCTGGTGCTGCTGCCCTATGCCGGCAATTTTATCGGCAAGGTGCTGGCCGTCTGGAGCTTCCTGGTGGTGCTGGCCGCGCTGACAACCCTGGCCAACGGCAACTTCGGCGCGGCCTTGATCTGTACTGCGATTGGCTGGGTGATCATCACCGTGATGAGCGCCACGATCGGCCGGCCGGTTATCGCGCTGCGCATCCTGGTCTGGAAGCGGCTCACCGGCGCCGATATGGATGCCAGTGTGCAGGATCTGCTGACCCAGTTTGCCACCAGCGAGCAGTCTGAGACGCAGCGCGACAAGGGAGGTCGGCGATGATCCTGTCAACCTTGAGTCTGCTCATCACCGGGCTGATCCTGCTGATCGTGTTCGGCGCGCTGCTGGCCCCCTTTGAGAGCCTGGGCTGGTGGGCCGGCTGGTTTGGCGAGAAGCCCGCCCCGCCCCGGCCCGACCAGGCTGCGCCCGATGCGACCATGGCCGAGAACACGGCGCAGAGCGCGCTGGTCTACCTCTCCGGGATCGGCGCGATCGATGCCGACTCGATCCCGCAGGAGGAGATTGACTGGGGCAGAATGGCGGTCAAACGCCTGCCGGGCGTGCTGGTCGTGCCCGACATCTACCCCTACTCGGTCACCAACGCGGGGCTCACCGCTGACCGTACCTTCTCGAAGGTGTATCGCTGGATGGAACAGCGCCGGCTGGAGAACCCCTACGATGCGCTGCAGTTCGTGATCAACCTGCGCAACCTGTTCCAGGTCGCGGTTTCGGCCGACCGGCGCTATGGCCCGATCTACAATCTGGGCGTGGCCAACGAGATCGTCAAGGCGCTGCAGGTCCGCGGTTACCGGGTGGGGAGCGGCAAGCCGGTGGCGCTGGTGGGCTTCAGTGGCGGCGGGCAGGTGGCCGTGGGCGCGGCCAGTTACCTGGCGCCGCTGCTCCAGGCGCCGATCCGTGTCATCTCGGTGGGTGGGGTGATGAGCGATGACCCGGGCCTGAACCACCTGACCAAGCTGTATCACCTCTATGGCGAGGCCGACCCGGTGCAGAAGCTGGGCCACTGGCTCTACGCGGGCCGCTGGAAGTGGTTCCCCAACAGCGATTGGAACCGGGCGGCCGCCGCGGGCAAGATCGAGGAGATCAGCATGGGGCCGATGGGCCACAATGGGGCAAAGAACTACTTTGGCTGGACGGCCTTTACCCCGGAGGGCAAGTCCCACGCGATCGCGACGATCGACAAGATCGGCGATCTGCTCGCCCAGGACGGACTGATCGACCCGGTGGCGCTGCAGGCGGCCCGTGCGGCCACCGACGCCGAGGCCAAAGCCTACGAGGCGGCCCGCATCGCCGAAGCCGCCGAGGCCCAGGCCGTGCGTGAGGCCAAGAAGGCGAAGGGACGGGGGGCGGGGTGATGGGGTGACGAAATTATTGGCGCAGGACCGGTATCGATCTAGGGGCGCCCCTACGGGTGGCCGCATGGTGGTATGTTGGGCCACGTCACCCGTCCATTCCTCAATTGGCCAACGATCACATCGAAATCCCCGCCGCGTGAACGTGGCAGCCCACTGTGGAGGTTCGTATGGCACGTGATACCGACACGCCGGTGGTTTCCAACTACGCACGGTACTGGGAGGCGCCGTTTAATCGGCCTGAGAATTACCCGATCGCCCAGGAGTTGGATCCGGCCCACTATCGCCCGCTGGGCCCGTGGATGGGCCGCCTGGTGCTGCCCACGATCCAGGAGCGGGCGATGGTGGGTGGCACCTGGCTGGAGCTCTACCACGCCCCGGCGGCCCACCGCGCCCTGGTTGGTACTCGTGTGCGCCTGCGCTGGGCCGACACGCCCGATCTGAATGCGCGGCTCTGGGGCGTCACCCGCACGGTGATCTTCAACGATGAGGCATGGGACGCAGTGCGCAAGGGCACTGTGCTGGGCGAGCGACTGCACGGGCTGAGCAATGTCAACCCGCTCGAGTCGCTGGCCGGCGCTCACCCCAATGACGATGTCCTCGTGCGGCTCGACGGAGCGGTGCAGGTCGAGCTGCAGCCGGCAGACGGCCGCGAGCCCATCGTGGTGATCAGCCGCATGCCCGTGGAGATCAGCGCGCCCTACTATGCCCTGGTGCGCTTCGTTGGCCCCGCCGGTGTCGCTGACGGCTACACGGTGCAACACTACAACGCCGCCACGGCTGACTTTAGCGGCCCCGAGGAGGTGGTGTACCTGCCCGAGGTGGTGCCGGACAGCAACGATACGCGCAACTCCACCGCAGCCGGGATCGAGCGCTCGCCCTGCAATGCTGAGGGCTGGTACATCTACGGCGCCAGGGATGGGCAGGGCCGCTTTGTGGTGCGCGCCCTGGCGGCGCGCCAGTTGCTGCGGCTCAACCCGCAGGTCGAGGTTGTGGTTGGGACGGGCGAGGCCATGGACTACCTGCGCCCCAAGCAGTGGAAACGGGCGGCTACCAAGGGCCAGGCCACCCAGGCGCTGCTCGTGCCTGAAGGCACCCATCCCGATGCGGCCCGCGCCGACTGGCACGAGGGCGACCGGGTGCTGCTGATCCACCTCTATGGCGGCATCGGTGGCAAAAAGACCGAACCGGCCGCGCGAACGCCGCTCTACTGGGGTCACTTCTCCTTCGGCGTCGCCACGGTGATTCGCGAACCGCTGGCCGACGAGTTGAGCTTTGATATTGTGTACAATCAGGTCTACGCGCACAACACCGATGGGTTGACCGCGGGTACGCTGCACTACAGCCTCTACAGCGGCGACCGGCAGTACGGCTGGGCGGGCATCCGGCCCATCCAGGACCTGCTAGTGAAGATCGATGCGCTGAGTGGCGCCTTCACCATCTGGGGTAAGGAGGTGACCGCGCTTGATGAGATCGAGCGGCAGTTGGAGGTGATGGAGGCCCGTTACCGCATCGCCGACGGTCGCGGCGGCACCAGGGTGGGCGCGCTGAACAACTGCGCCCAGGACGGGGCCCAGGCGCTCTATGCCGCGGTGCGCACGGTGGGGCGCATCCTCGGCGCGCGGGCCGATGTGCGCGCCGAGATGTCCGATACCCCAGAGGAGGCGCAGCGGCTCAAGGCGCTCCAGGAGTTGGGCAACGAGATCCAGCGCGTGCTGCTGCCCTGGGGTGCGGCCCGCGAGGACTGGGAGTACAGCGTCGCCTCGCTGGGCAGCGGTGAAGGCGGTGGCATCTTCAGCACGATCGGCGACGCGGTCAAGAGTTGGCGCACCATGCTCCCGCCCGTCGCTGCCCGCTCGCTGGCCGAGGTCTTCCTTGACCAGGGCGGCGTGGTCTATGTCCTACGAACCTATCAGGTCGGCGGCAATGATCCTGATGTTGAGCCAATTGTGCCGAATGTCTAGGATTTGGCGTCATGTATCGTGTGGGGCGCCCGTCGCCCCCAGGTTGAGAGAGGAGACGTTATGCAACTCCTGCTGCGCTGGCTGGTTAGTGGCGCGGCCCTGGCGATCACCGCCTGGATCGTGCCGGGCATCACGGTCGAAGGCAATAGCGGCTTCATTGCGGTCATGGTCATGGCGGCGGTCTTCGGGTTCGTCAATGCGTTTATCAGACCGCTGCTCACCTTGCTGTCCTGTCCACTGCTCATCCTGACCCTGGGGCTCTTCACCCTGGTGATCAATGCGATCAGCCTCTCGCTGTCCTCGTGGATCGCCCAGAACCTCTTTGGCGCGCGGTTCATCGTCGACGGCTTCTGGCCGGCCTTCTGGGGCGCGATCGTTGTCTCGATCGTCTCGTTCTTGCTCTCGCTGTTCCTGCCGGATAAGAATGAGCGCTAGCGTTGAGTGGTGCATCCGGCAAGTCATGTTTCATGCTGAGCCCTTCGCTGCGCTCCTCAGAAACATACCGCGTTGTCATTCCGAACGGAGCCGCAGGCGGAGTGAGGAATCTCGGCCGGGACCCTTCGGCGGAGTTTATCCTGAGCGAAGCGAAGGGCTCAGGGTGACATGGACATGCCGGATACACCACTACCTGCGACGACTGGCCGTGACCGACAAGGGGCTCTGCCCATGCGCTCGCTGCTACAACTGGTTGAAGCCTACACCGTTACGTCGCTCAACGACGCGGCGCACATGCTCGAGCGCCAGTATCCGGAGATCCTCTGGGCAGGCAACCCGCGCTCGAACCAGGTGGCGCTCAGCTTCGACGATGGGCCGCACGAGCGCGATACGCCCGCGCTGCTCGCCGTGCTGGCCAGGCACGGGGTGACAGCCACCTTCTCGTGGCTCGGCGAGCGCGTAGAGCGTCTGCCGGACCTGGTGGCGGAGGCGGCCGCTGCGGGCCACCAGTTGATGATCCACGGCTACCGGCACCGCTCCTTTCTGCTTGAGCAGCCGGAGTCGCTGCACGGCATGCTCGATCAGACGCGCGCGCTGCTGGCGCGCTACAGCGCGCGCGACCCGGCGACGATCACCAGTGTGCGCCCACCCTTCGGCCACCTGAGCCGGCCACTGGCGCGCCGGCTGCTGGCCTGGGGCTACCAGCCGGTGATCTGTAGTATCATGCCTGTGCACTGGTTGTTGCCAGCAGCGTTGAGTGTCCGGCAGGTCGTCCGCCAGACCGAGGGCGGCTCGCTGATTGTCCTGCACGAGACGCTTGACGGGCCGCCGGTGGCGCAGCTCACCGACAGCATCCTGACGCAGCTGGCCGACCGGGGCTTCAGCTTCGTGACCATCGACACCCTCCGCGCGGAGCGCGTCACAGCGGGTGGTGCGCCAAAACACACAGCTTAAGGAGTAACCAGATGTCCACCATGTTCGATCCGATCAAGGCGATGCTGACCCCCGACATGTTCAATGCGGTGGGCCAGCGGCTTGGCATTCCTGGTGAGACGGTGCAGAAGGGCGCCGAGATCGCCATTCCGCTGCTGACCCGGGGCGTCTCAATGGCCGCCGAGACGCCTGAGGGCCAGGTGCGGATCGCCAAGGCGGTGCAGGAAGCCGACGTGGGTCTGCTCGGCAACCTGAGCGGCTTCCTTGGCGCGTTCAGCGCTGACACGGGCAGCGACCTGCTCACGCGGCTCTTTGGCGACGAGAGCCGCGTAGTGAGCAACGCGATCAAAGAGGCGACCGGCTTCGATATTGCCCCGATCGTGGGCATGGTCGGCCCGCTGCTGCTGGGCTTCCTGAACAGCACCGCCCAGAAGGAGGGCATGGACACCAACGCGCTGATCAAGAAGCTCAAGAGCGAAGCGCGCAGCGTCGAGCGGCGCAAGGGCGATGAGGCCGCGCTGGTCAACGACGTGATCGGCAAAGTGAGCGGGGTGCGCGAGCTGAAGGCCAAGTTCTCGCCCACCGAGTGGGCCATGGTACGCAACGCGCCAATGGCAGCCACCAGTCTGGTTACCGCTGCGTCGCCCTCGAGCGCCAGCAAGACGGCTGAGGAAGTTGCTGCCGCCCTGGCCGCGGTGGTCGACTCGGCAAAGGACGCCCCCTACACCAGCCTGCTCGCGGCACTGTACCACGGTGGCGTGGACGACCTCACCGGCGCCGGGATGACCGACCCGATGGCCATTGTCAAGCAGGCCGCCGCCCTGGTGCAGCAGTATGCCCCCGACGAGTCGCGCGCCTACAACCAGCTGCTGGTCAACGCGGCCTACGCGGCGGCTGAGGCGGTGAAGGAGGGCGGCTTCCTCGGTATCGGCGGCAAGAAGGTGACCCCCGAGGAGCAGGCGGTGATCGACTCGCTGGTTGCAGTCCTGGGGTTG
>DAOUBZ010000381.1:0-4208 GCA_034432515.1 Chloroflexaceae bacterium
CATCGCAAGGCCAGATTCTGGCCGCCTCCCCTACCAGGGGAGGGGGTAGGGGGGTGGGGTATGTGGGGCCTGGGGGCGCAACTCCCCAAAAACCTACCCCTGGGAGCGCGGGGATCCGGGGACCCGGGGACCCGGGGACGCGAGGGCGCGGGGACGCGGGGACGCGGGGACTACCCTCAGGCCTACCCTCATGCCGCCAGGGGCAGGGTGAGCGTAAAGGTGCTGCCCTGGCCCGGCCCGGGGCTGGAGGCGCTGATCTCGCCGCCCATGGCCCAGGCCAGGTGGCGCGCGATCGTCAGGCCAATGCCGCTGCCGCCGCTGCTACGCGCGCGCGAGCGGTCGACCCGATAGAAGCGTTCGAAGAGGTAGGGCATCTCCTCGGCCGGGATGCCGATCCCGGTGTCGATCACCTCAGCGCGCGCCATCGGCCCGGCGATGCCAAGCCGGACCGTGATACAGCCCCCCTCGGGGGTGTAGCGCACCGCGTTACCCACCAGGTTGAGCAGGATCTGCGCCAGGCGATCGGGATCGGCCCGCACAAGCAGCGGCGCCGCCTCGGGCATCACCGCCAGCTCCAGGCAGTTGGTGATCGTCTGAGGGCGCAACTGGTTGACCACGCGCTGCGCGACCGCCACCAGGTCCACGTCGGCCAGGTGCAGGCTGACCTGGCCGGCCTCGACGTGCGAGAGGGTCTGCAGGTCGTCGATCAGGCGGCGCAGGCGCCGCACCTCGTGCTGCATCTCGCCGAAGACCGCCGGCTCGGGGGTAAAGACGCCATCGATCAGCCCCTCCAGGTAGCCCTCGATCCCGGTGAGCGGCGTGCGCAACTCATGGGCCACGTTGCCGATGAGCGTCACGCGCTGCTGCTCGACGCGCTCGAGGCTTTCGGCCATCTGGTTGAAGCTGTTGGCCACGATCGCCAGTTCATCGCTGGCGGGCACGGCCACCCGTTCATCGTAGCGCCCTTCGGCGATCCGCTGGCTGCTCCGCGCGATCTCGGTAAGCGGGTGCAGGAGTTGGCGCAGCAGCAGGACACTGGTGACCAGCCCGACCAGCGCGGCGGCGCCGGCGGCGGCCAGCAGGGCCTGGCTGATCGCCCGGCGGAAGCTGGCGAGCAGCGCAGCCTCGGCCAGCGCCTTGTCGGCGACGGGCACGCTGGCGAGCTGGGCGTGCAGATCATCGGCGAAGATGCGCGCCCCCAGCAGATTCGCGGCGATGGTCAGCACCACCACGCCCACCAGCACCACCAGCATCTGGGCGGCGATCAGCTGCCAGCGTAACTGCTTGAAGCCGCTCATGCGCGCTCGTCCACAAAGCGATAGCCAACCCCGCGCACCGTGGCGATGAGTGTCGCGCCCGTGACCGCCTCGAGCTTGCGCCGCACCTGGCCGACATACACGTCGACGACCCGGTCGGTGCCGAAGAAGTCGGCGCCCCAGACCAGGTCGATCAGCTGCTCGCGGCTCAGCGCGCGAT
This sequence comes from Chloroflexaceae bacterium, assembly GCA_034432515.1. Taxonomy (GTDB): domain Bacteria; phylum Chloroflexota; class Chloroflexia; order Chloroflexales; family Chloroflexaceae; genus JACAEO01. Next base: position 1,477 of record DAOUBZ010000381.1, read on the forward strand.
TCGGGTGACGGGCCAGGGCCAGCAGCACATCAAACTCGGTGGGGCTCAACTCGAGCACCTGGCCGCCGGCCAGCGCCTCGCGCGCCTCGGGGTCGACCGTCACGTGGCGGAAGCGCAGCGTGCCATCGCGCTGGGGCGCGCCGCGCCGCCGGCGCAGAATCGCCTCGACCCGGGCCACCAGTTCACGGGGGCTGAATGGCTTGGTCAGATAGTCGTCGGCGCCGATGCGCAGCCCGGCCACCCGGTCGGCCTCCTCGCTCCGCGCGGTGAGCATCATGATGTAGACGTCTGAGTGCTCACGCAGCCGGGCAGCCACCTCCATCCCGTCCATACCCGGCAGGTTCAGGTCGAGCAGCACCAGGTCGGGCGGATCGACCTCGGCCTGGTGCAGCGCCGCTGCGCCATTATCAACACACACCACGCGAAAGCCAGCCTGTTCCAGGTAGGCTTTCGCGATGGTGCGAATGCTGGCCTCGTCGTCGACGACGAGGATCACGCCCGTGTTACTCATGGGCGTATTATATGGTCATACGGCGCCCACCGAGTCTGGGCGCAGCACATTTCACAGCGGTTACCCACGCTTCATCGGCAGGCCGGCCCGGGCCCAGGCAACCATGCCGCCGGTGAGGTTGGTCACGTCGCTGAACCCCTGGCGAACCAGTTGCTCAGCGGCAACGCCACTGCGGTTGCCCGAGCGGCAGACGCAGATGATCGGGGTATCCTTTGGCAGTTCGTTCAGCCGGAGCGCGAGCATCGGCAGGGGCAGCAGGTGGGCGCCGACGATATGGCCGTCGTAGGCATACTCATCGGCCGAGCGCACGTCAAGCAAGAACAGGCGCTCACCGGCATCCATACGCTGCTTGAGCTCGGGCACGGTAATCGTTGCGACAGCGGTGGCGGCACTGCGGCCACCGAAAAGGCTACGGAACATGGCTCACTCCTTATCGTGGGCGCCTGCGGGTCTCAGGCCCGGCGCTGATGCTTCCTGAGGCATAGCGTAACGCCGAAACGTAAGGCCAGCGCGAGTGTTTCGTAAGCGTTTGGTAAGAGCCTGTTTGAAGAACCTGGCTGGCCCCCGTGCATTCGCCAGGACCAGCGGGTGATGCGGACGGTCTCTTCTGGATGCAGAGTAAGGGAACCTATGCAGCAGCACATCATTATCATCGGTGCAGGCCTTGGCGGATTAAGCGCGGCTATCCGGCTGGCCGCCAAAGGTCACCGCGTCGAACTCTTTGAGAAGTCCGACCAGCCCGGAGGGAAAGCCTACGTCATTGAGCGCGAGGGACACCGCTTCGACGCCGGGCCCACCGTGATCACCGCCCCATTTATGTTCGATGAACTCTGGCGCGCGGCGGGACGCCGCCGCGAGGACTACTTCGAACTCCGCCCCTGCCAACCGTACTATCGGCTCTTCAACAAAGACGGCAAGCAATTCGACTACTCGGGCGACGAAGAAGCCATGGCGCAACAGATCGCCCGCTTCAACCCCGCCGACGTCGAGGGCTACCGCAACTTCATGGCCAGCACCAGGCCCATCTTCGAGAAGGGCTTCGTCGAACTGGCCGACAAGCCCTTCCTGCACTTCGGCGACATGCTCCGCGTCGCCCCCGACCTGATGCGCCTCAAGTCGTACCTGAGCAACTACCAGTACGTCGCCCAGTTTATCAAGGACGACTTCCTACGCCGCTGCTTCTCCTTCCACCCGCTCTTCATCGGCGGCAACCCCTTCGATGTGCCGTCGATCTACGCAATGATCCACTACCTGGAGCGGGAGTGGGGCGTCCACTATGCGGTCGGTGGTACCGGGGCGATCGTCGCGGCGATGGCCCGCCTGTTCACCGAGATCGGCGGCACCCTGCACCTGAACAGCCCCGTGCGCGAGATCGTGATCGAGGGGCGCAAGGCTGTGGGCATTCGCCTCTCCGATGGGATCGTTCGCCGCGCCGATACGGTCATCTCCAACGCCGACGTGGCCTACACCTACTCGAGTCTCGTCGCCCCCCACCACCGCCGGCGCTTCACCGACCGCATGCTGCGGCGCAAGAAGTACAGCATGTCGCTGTTCGTGATCTACATCGGCACCCGGCGCCGCTACGACGATGGCTCCTTGCTCCGGCACAATATCATCTTCGGCGAACGCTACAAAGGGTTGCTGGAGGATATCTTCCATCACAAGCGGCTCGCCGATGACTTCTCGCTCTACCTGTACATGCCCTCGCTCGATGACCGGTCATTCGCCCCCGAGGGCCGCGAGTCGTTCTATGTGCTCTCGCCCGTGCCGCACCTCGGCGCTGGCATCGACTGGTCGATAGCGGCACGACCCTACCGCGACGCGATCGTGCGCTTCCTCGAGGAGCGGTACATGCCCGGGCTCAGTCGCAGCATCGTCGTCGAGACGATGGTCGACCCGCGCCACTTCGCGCGCCAGCAGAACGCCTTCCTCGGCGCGGCCTTCGCCATCGAGCCCACCCTGACCCAGTCGGCCTGGTTCCGGCCACACAACCGCTCCGAGGAGTTCGAGAATCTCTACTTCGTCGGTGCGGGCACTCATCCCGGAGCCGGCGTTCCCGGCGTGCTCTCCTCGGCGATCATCGCCGAGCAGTTGATCGGCGCGGCATGATGGGCGTGACGCGATGACGCGATGACGCGATGACGCGATGACGTGGGGACGCGGTGACACGATGACGCGATGACGTGGTGACGCGGTGACGCGCGGACGCGCGTCACCGCGT
>DAOUBZ010000382.1:0-4556 GCA_034432515.1 Chloroflexaceae bacterium
TGCGCACCAGCGCGGCGGCCAACCAGCGCGCCGAGGGTGTGCTGCGCCGCGCGAATCAGCGCGCCCGCATCGGCCAGCTACGCGCCCTCGGTCGCCCCGAGCTCAAGCTCGGCGATGCCATCCGCATCGAGCAGGCGCCCGATGCGCGGCTCAACGACACCTTCCAGGTACGGGCGATAAGCCACCACCTCAGCCGCAAGCGCGGCCTGATCACCAGCGTCGAGTTCTGGGGATTGCCATGACTGCCTTGCTTGCCACCATCCAGGAGATCATCCGCGACGAACTGCGCAGCATGCGCGTCGCCGAGCAGGGTGTGGTCGAGGCGACCTATCCCCACGCCGACGCCGGCGACCGCGACAACTATTGCTGCGACGTGCGGCTCAAGAGCAGCGACCTGCTGCTCAAGAAGGTGCCGGTGACCACCGGCCACATCGGCACGGCGGCCATCCCCAACGTGGGCGACCTGGTGCTGCTGGCCTTCGACCAGGGCGACATCAACCAGCCGATCATCATTGGCCGGCTCTACACTGATACCGAGCGCCCACCGCCCAATCGCAACGACGAGATCATCTTCCGGCTGCCGCTGCAGGAGGCCGACAGCGCAACGATCATGGCCGCCATCCGCGCCATTCAGGGCCGCGAGATCCTGATCGAACTGCCCTCCAAGATCACCGTTCAGATCGTCGATGACCAGGTCAGGCTGGTGGCTGGCCAGAACGAACTGGTGATGGACCAGGCCGGCGCTGCCGGTGGCAGCACGCTCGTCCAGGCCGGCCGCACCAGGGTCACGCTCAACCAGGACGGTGACCTGACGATTGAGGCCGCCGGCAACATCACGCTCAAAACCAGCACCGGCGATGTGACGATCGAAGGGCGCAGCATTACGCTCAAGAGCACCATGGATACCACGATCGACGCCGGTATGCAGGCCAATGTCAAGGGCGGGATCAGCGCCACCCTCAGCGGCAACGCCACGGCAACCGTCAAAGGCGGCCTGATCCAGGTCAACGGAACGACGATCTTCTCGCCGGCATAGGGATAGCACGGAGGGCAAGGCCATGCCAGGGTCTCCCGTCTCGATCGGTTGTGCCGTCCTGCTGACCCCGGGGGTCACGGGTGCGCCCGACAGCGGCACGATCATCAGCGTGCTGCCGCCCTTCATCATGGCCAACGGCATGCCACTGGCCACCGCGGGCGGCACCGTCTGCATGATGATCAACTCGCTCAGTGGCGCCCCCTACCCCTTGCTCGTCGGCCCGACCGGGGCCTCCAGCGGCATCCTGGTGGGTGGCCGGCCCCTGCTGCGGCTGGGCGACCGCATCCCGACGCCACCCGGCATCCTGGTCATCCTTGGCCCGCCGGCCACAACCAGCTTCGTCGATACTGCGCCGCCATAGGCTGAAGCATTGGCTGCGCCAACGCTTCGGCCTATGGCCCAACCACGGAGACCTGCCATGGCTATCGATCTGGCCCGTCTGGGCACCGACCTGCACCTGCTGAGCCCTGTCGACCGCGGCGATGACCGTATCACCGCCGGCGATCTGCGCGAGCGCCTGCGACAGGGCATCGACCTGGCGGTGGTCACGGGCGCCGACAATATCAGCCAGGCCCTGCTGCTGCGCCTGCTCACCCCGCGTGGCGCGCTGGAGCCGCTTGGGCACGCCACCTATGGCTCACGCCTGCATACGCTGATCGGCGAACGCAACACTGAGGCCAACCGCAACCGGGCCAGGCTTTACGTGCTCGAAGCGATCGCCCAGGAGCCGCGCATTCGCCAGGTGCTCGCGCTCAGCGTCACGACCAATCGCAGCGCCGATCCGACACGCATCGATATCACGATCAACGCCGAGGTGGCCGAGTCGGGTGAGGTGATCAACCTGGTATTCCCCTTCTTTCTGGAGTGAGGAGGCAGCCATGCCCTTCGGCGACAACCTGATCGACCGCCCCTACACCGAGATCGCCGACGACCTGCTCGTCTCGCTGGTGGGCGGCGTGGTCAATGAGCAGCAGCGCTACGATGTGCGCGAGCCGGCCTACCCGCTCGCCGAGCCGGCCCGCGATGTGCGCGGCGTCACCGGTACGCGCCGCAACGCCCAGGGCGAGCTTGAGCACTACACCTTTGTGCCTGAGGTCGACTGGAGCTTCAATCGCGCTCAGAACGCCCTCGTCTGGCTGGAAAACGGCGACCGGCCCGATCCCGAGGTGCCACTGTTTTATGTCGATTATTTCCGCCGTGATGTGACCGGCTCGCCCCTGACCGACATCAATGTCGGCAGTGTGACCCGTACCCTGGCTGAGGCGATCAGCCGCGAACTGGCCGTGACCTACAGCCAGGTCAACCTGGCCTACCAGTCAGGCTTCATCGACCTGGCCCGCGGGCGCGCGCTCGATTTTGTGGTCGCGATTCTGGGCATCACCCGCAAAGACGGCGATTTCGCCCAGGGGCTGGTCAGCTTCTTCCGCACCAGCACGTCGACCGGCAATATCACCATCCCGCAGGGCACGAAGCTGACCACCGCCGACAATGTGATCTACGAGACGACCACCGAGCGCACCTTGCAACGGGGCCAGACCCGCATCGACGTGCCGGTGCGCGCCGCCGAGGGCTTCAAGGGGCCAGCTGGCCGCGCCGATGCGCGCGCGATCAGCACGCTGATCTTCCCGATCGAGGGGATCGAGCGCGTCGTCAACTTCGACCCCCTCGTCCTCGGTGGCGCCGACGAGAGCGACGCGGATCTGCGCCGCCGCGCCAAGGCCGCGCTGCGCGGCCTCGGCCAGTGTACGCTCGACGCGCTGCAGCTGGCGGCCTTCGAGGGCGGCGCCGACAACGTCGAGATCGCCGACCCGATGTACCCGCCCGACCCCGCGGGCCTGACGAAGCGCACCGTGCCTGGCCGCGTGCAGATGATCGTCGAGGTCGAGCCGGCCCGCTACGCGAATGTGGTCAGCGCGGTCTTTGCGCGCCGTGCCGCCGGGATCAGCGTCGCGATCGTAGCCCGTTACATCTTCATCCGCCCGCGGCTGCGCCTGACCCTGCGCCGCGAACTGACAGCCGCCGGCCAGGTGCAGCTCAAGCAGGATGTGATCAAGGCGCTCAGCGACTTCGCCGCCGGCCTCGGCAGCGCCACTCCAGTGGCGGGCAGCGACCTGCTGGCTGCGCTCGCGACGGTGCCCGACCTGGTCGCCGAGCAGTCGGTCATCGCCGACCTGCTGGTCTGGCGCGCCGTCGTGGACGACAGCAGCCGCGCCGGCCAGCGCGAAGCCGCCCGCGAGCTGATCGTCGGCAGCGATGGCACGACCCCGGCCAGCGATGCGCAGATCGAGACCGGCCAGTTCACCATCCAGGTCGCCGCCCAGTACTGGCCAGTAATTGAACTGGAGCCTGCCGATATTCAACTCGTCGGGCCGTGATAAGCGAGTTCAGCTATGGGAAAAACCGAGCGCATCCTGAGCTATCTGCCACCGATCTATCGCGCCTATCCGCAACCCTGGCGCTATCCGAGCGCGCCCTCGTTGCTGTACGTCGTGGCCGGCGCGGCGGGCAGCCGGCTCGATGAGATCGACGAACTGCTGGTCGAGGTGATGCGGGCTCACTGGGTCGATTTCGCCGATGCGGGCCGCGACCAGATCCGTGACCTGGCGCTGCTTGCCGATCTGTTCAGCCTTGACCCGCGCGATGACGAGGATGTCGAGACCTTTCGTCTCCACCTCAAACGCTACGTGCGCGCCTATCTGGAGGGGACCGCCACCCCGCGCGGCATCCTGAAGCTGGCCGCCGCCACCCTGGCGCTCTCGCTGGAGGAGCCGCTGGAGCCTGGCCCCGACGATCCGGCGGAGTTGCTCACCGTCAGCCGCCCCGGCGACGACGCGGCCCTGCGGTTGTTCGGCTTCCGCGAAGCCGAGGTGCGCGGCGTTCCGCCCGGCCCGGCGCGCCTCGTCGGCACCCGTGACCTGGGCAATGGCGTTGACCTGCGCGCCGGCTCGCAGCTGGTGATCGCCGTCGATGGCGACAACATCGCTGCGGTGGATGTGGCCGGCGCCGACCCGCAGGCGACCACACCGTGGGAGGTGGCCCGCGCGATCAATGCCGCGCTCGGCATCCCGGCAGCCAGCCACGACAGCCGACGCCTCTTCCTCAGCTCCGGGCTGGTCGGCGCCGATGCGGCGGTGCAACTCGGCGCCCCGGACGGCGACGCCGCCGATGCGCTCTTCGGCCTGGCCCCCCGCGTCTATCTCGGCGCCGACGCGCGCCCAGCCCGCGTCCAGGGGCAGATCGACCACGCGCCGCTCGGCGGCCTGCCGATCGTCGATCTGCGCGGCGCGCGCTATCTGCGTATCGCGGTCGATGGGCGCATGCCGGTCGAGGTCGATTGTACCGGTGACGATCCGGCCGCCACGACCCTTGATGAGGTCTGCACGGCGATCAATACCGCGCTTGGCGCCGAGCTTGCCAGCCATGACGGCCACCGGCTCATGCTCACCTCGCCCGGCGCCGGCCCGACCAGCCGGCTCGAACTGCCGCCGGCCCCGGCGGAGGACGCCCGCGCCCGGCTGCT